>NZ_JAOCLL010000009.1:0-176412 GCF_029845285.1 Acinetobacter sp. GD03645
ATTCGTATTATGGAAATATCGGCTTAAACAAGATTCGGGTTACTAAAGTATAATTTAAAATAATAAAAAATTGTTTTTATTTCAATAAAATAATGTAGTTAATTTTCTTGTTGGTTAAAAAATACTTGAGTGTTTTGATCGGTAATAATATTAAATTAAATAGAAAACAATAGGTTAATTCTTTTTGAGTGAAAATGTTTAAAATCTGACAAAAATGCTGTGTTTTTATTTAAAAAATTTGTCGATATGATGTTTTTATTCACTAAATAACGTTGGTTTTCAGGTGGGGTGTGGGGATGAAGTGGTCTGTCGAATATAATACTGGAATAGACGTCATTGATGATCAGCATCGTCGTATTCTGGATTATATTAATGAAATTGCTGATTTAAAATATGCCAGTGATCGGGTAAAGATGAAAGGGATTCTGGATAATATTATTGATTATACCCAGTCACATTTTATCTTTGAGGAAAGCTTGCAGGAAGAGGCAAACTATAAATACCGTATACCACACAAACGTGTACATGACTTATTTATCAAGAAAATAGAGTCCTATCGAGAGCGTTTTGAGTTGGGGCATGACATTGACCAGGAACTGCATGAAGTCCTTTCAAAATGGCTGATTAACCATATTCGCCATGATGATGCGGATTATGTGGGTGCAGTCAAAGAAAATATGATGGGTATCATTAGGGAAAATGAAAAGAAAAAGGGGAAAAACTGGTTCTCCCGTTTCTTCTCATAATAATAAGACAATAAAAAAAGATCCCTTATGATAAGAAATAATAAGATGAATAGGCATGATAAATAAGGGATCGAACGAGTAAAATAATAAATGATGCGCAGCAAATCATCTGAATGGGTGATTTGCTTTTTTCTTTCGGCATCTTTTGTTTTGATTTTCAAGCTTGAGAAAGGCAAAATAGATTGAATATTTCATTGTAAGCTCCATAAAGAAGTGCAATGAGTTCAAGGATTTTTCAAGGAATGCATTATGCAGGACACCGCTCTGTCACGCTGGCTGGCTCCAGTGATGGCATTTTGCTTATCTTTTGTCATGATCACAACATTGGCCCCTACCGTTGGTATCCAGATTGATCGTCAATTTGACTTCTGGCTGTTGTGGTTGGGTACTATGTTTGTGTTGGCATTACCCATTGGCTATCTTGAAATTGCTTTAGCAAAGCGTTCACAGACCACAGCATTACAGGCACTTTCCAGCTTAACACGTGATGCGGATGCCTCACCTAGATGGCGTCTGGTTGGCTGGTTGGCTGTGATTTTTGTTCCCTTTTTTACAGGGAGTGTTTTAACCACAGCAACGCATGTGGTCGCTCTGCAACTTGCAGCAGATGTGTCCAGCCAAATTATTTTTGCGGTTTTGGCAATCATTGCTGTTGGCCTGTCCTTTATTCCACGTTTATTCTTAATTGCACTGACAGCAATTGGTGTGATTGCCGCATTTATCCTTGCCAATGTCATGGGAACCCAGTTACAGGCATGGCACTGGACGGGAGTCGAGTTTAGAGAATGGGGCAATGCAACCGTTTTGGCCCTGGTGGCCAGTGGTTTAGGTTTGGGGCTCTATTGGCAGAGCAGCCTATCTACAATTAAAAAGCAGGAAAATGCAACTTCAGCAACATTACCGATCTGGATAGCCCAGTTATTTGCCGTGATTGCTTTTGGATTCTTTTCAATTCAGGCCCAGCTTTCAGCTCTAGTTTGGGTATTTGCTGCAATCATGTCAGCCGCGTTATTGATTCAACTGGCGAAAGAACAGTTGGCACAACGTCAACTTGCGGTCATTGTGCAGTGGGTGATTATTGTTGCTGCCATTGCAGTTTGGATCATACCTCAGGTTGAGCAAATCTTTAATGTTTTACTGATGTTATGGGGACTGGTGATTTGCCTGATCTATGCCATTTTTGCAGGCTGGATCATGAAGATTAGCCATTTGCGTAAAGCCATGAATTTTAGCAATGAACTGTTTTATAACCTGTGGCGTATTGCCGTACGTCTGGTGTTGCCACTTTCCATTATTGTTGCGATGGTGGCCGTTATTGGACAAAGTCTATAATGGAACAGGGCAAGCAAGTCTGGGTTGCCTTTGCCAGCCCTGAGCAGCAATTTCATATCGCCGTTGCCTTTATTGAAGGCATGACTGCATTGCAGGCAATCCAGAACAGCGGCTTAGCTGATCAGGTCTGTTTACCTGAACCTTTGCAGTTGGGCGTTTTTGGTTCAAGAATTGAGGCTGAAACAATATTGCAGGCGGGGGACCGTGTTGAGGTCTATCGGGCTTTAACCATTAATCCCAAAGATATTCGACGTAAGCGAGCTGCAAAGAATCCAGTTGGTCGATTTGTAAAGGGTAATCGCTTTAGGCCATCACAGTCATAAATAAAACCCCTCACGAATGCTTCGATGAGGGGTTTTATTTTATGGGAAAGCGGTTATAGTGGGGGCGCAGTCAAGATGGCTTCTTTTGATGCTGGTAAACCAGGCTGTGATTCAGGGATGGTATCCAGGCCCTCAATACGTTGTACATTACCATTTTCGTCAAAGTAAACTTTTAAATGTTGGCCATGAGCTGCTGGTATTTTTGCTTTTTTTGCATAGGTACCTGGTATATAGTTGTAAATGTAGTCCCAGCGCTGTGGATTTAAAGGATCTGTCACAGTTGGACTACCCAGCAAGAAACGGACTTGCTGAAAGCTCATGCCGACCTGTACTTGAGATGCCTGTGCTTTGGTTAAGGGTGTTCCCTGTGGAATATCAACTTTATAAACACCAAAGACTGAACAACCGCTAAGTACTGAAGTGACGAACAACGCCAGCATGATTTTTTGCATTTTGCTACACTATCCTGATAAATGATGATGCATTTGATTCAAGGATAGATCATACTGCATCTAAACTCTATTGCCTATTCCAACTTAAGATTTGTTGAGAGACCTTTTTTCATGCCTATTTCCAACCAAGACTTACGTAAAGCTGGACTTAAAGTCACCCTTCCTCGTATTAAGATTTTGGAATTATTAGAAAATTCAAAGCAACACCATTTAAGTGCGGAAGATATTTATAAAACACTGCTAGAGCAAGGTGAAGACGTTGGTCTGGCAACGGTTTACCGTGTGTTAACACAATTTGAGGCTGCTGGAATCATTCAGCGTCACCATTTTGAAAACAACCACTCTGTTTTTGAAATTATGCAGGAAGATCACCACGACCACCTGGTATGCTTGAACTGCAACAAAGTCGTTGAATTTACGAATGATGTGATTGAAAAAGAACAACATTCAGTTGCAGATCAGCATGGTTTTGCCTTAACTGGACATTCGCTGAATTTGTATGGTTATTGTAGTGATGCTGAATGTCAGGAAGCTTTTCGTAAGAAATAAGTGTTCAAGCTTGTAAAGTTTTTTCAGCTAACCAAAAGCAAACAAATAAAAAAGAGAAAGTTGTTCACAACTTTCTCTTTTTTAATGAATTAAAAAATCGCTTATTGACCATCAAAGGTAATATTTTTGCTGGCACTGAGTAATTGGTCTGCACCTTCTTCTGAAAGTTTGATGGTGAGACGTAAATCGTTTGGCGAGTCTGCATGTTTAAGTGCATCTTTGTAGGTGATTTCACCTGCCTTATAAAGGTCAAATAAGGCTTGGTCAAAGGTCTGCATACCGAGTTCGCGTGAACGCTTCATGACATCTTTAATCTCATGAATTTCGCCCTTACGAATATAATCTGCCAATAATGGTGTATTGATCAAAATTTCAATGGCAGCACGGCGTGAATTACCGTCAGGGGTTGGAATAAGTTGTTGTGCGACCATTGCTCTCATATTCAGCGACAAGTCCATATAAAGCTGGCTATGGCGATCTGCCTCAAAGAAGTGAATGATACGGTCCAGTGCCTGGTTGGCGTTGTTGGCATGTAGGGTGGCTAATACCAAGTGACCTGTTTCCGCAAAGGCAATGGCATAGTCCATGGTTTCACGGGAACGAATCTCACCAATCAGGATGACATCAGGTGCCTGACGTAAGGTATTCTTCAATGCGATTTCAAATGAGTCAGTATCAATACCCACTTCGCGCTGGGTGATAATGCAGCCCGCATGTTGGTGTACAAATTCAATTGGGTCCTCGATGGTAATGATATGGCCTTTTGAATTGTGGTTGCGATAGCTAATCATGGAGGCCAGAGAGGTGGATTTACCTGTACCTGTTGCGCCGACAAAAATAATGATACCACGCTTGGTCATGGCAAGTTCTTTGAGCACTTCTGGTAGTTTCAGGTCTTCCATGCTTGGAATATGCGTTTCAATTTTACGCAGGATCATCCCAGGCATATCACGTTGCTGAAATGCGCTGACACGGAAGCGTGCTGTTTTTTCACGGTTGGTGATGGCAAAGTTACATTCACGTGTATCGGCAAATTCTTTACGTTGCTTGTCAGTCATCACTGAGTTGATCAGTTGACCGACAATTTCACCCGATAACTTGGTTTTGGCAACAGGCACAATTTGCCCGTTAATTTTCATCGACGGTTCAACATCTGCGGTGACAAACAGGTCCGATGCATTTTGTTGAATCATCAGATTAAGTAAATCATTAAAATCCATGTTATTTCTCTAATTCATTTATTTTTATAGGAATGATTCTGGCTGTTTTGCTGCGGTACGAGCAGTTTGAGTATTGATGATTCCCTTGGATACCAGTGTTTTCAGACTTTGATCCAGTGTGGTCATACCATAGTTTGCACCTGTCTGAATCGCAGAATACATTTGGGCAACCTTGTTCTCACGGACAAGGTTACGAATCGCTGGAATACCGATCATGATCTCGTGTGCTGCAACACGACCGCCACCATTCTTTTTCAAGAGGGTTTGGGAAATCACGGCTTGCAGTGATTCTGAAAGCATGGCACGCACCATGTCTTTTTCTTCAGCAGGGAATACGTCAATCACACGGTCAATGGTTTTTGCTGCTGAGGTGGTGTGTAACGTACCAAATACCAAGTGACCTGTTTCCGCAGCAGTCAATGCCAAGCGGATAGTTTCGAGGTCACGCATCTCACCGACCAGAATAATGTCAGGGTCTTCACGCAGTGCTGAACGCAGTGCTTCATTGAAGCCATGTGTATCACGGTGCACTTCACGCTGGTTGATCAGGCATTTTTTAGACTGGTGTACAAATTCGATTGGGTCTTCAACCGTTAAAATGTGGTCATAACGGTTTTCGTTGATATAGTCGATCATCGCGGCAAGTGTGGTTGACTTACCAGAACCTGTCGGTCCTGTTACCAGTACAATCCCGCGTGGATAATCACAGATTTCCTTGAAGATTGAACCAAGGCCAAGGTCTTCCATGGTCAAAACCTTTGATGGAATGGTACGGAACACCGCACCCGCACCGCGGTTCTGGTTAAACGCGTTCACACGGAAACGGGCAATGTTTGGAACTTCAAATGAAAAGTCTGTTTCCAGCTTTTCTTCATAGTCACGACGTTGTTTATCGTTCATGATGTCATACACCAGACGGTGTACATCTTTATGCTCAAGTGCTGGCAAGTTGATTCGGCGAACTTCACCATCCACACGAATCATAGGAGGCATACCCGCTGAAAGGTGTAAATCCGAAGCACCGTTTTTGACTGAAAAGGCGAGTAGTTCTGTAATATCCATAATTTCCCCGAAACAAACCAAAATGTCTCATTATTTTGTAGAATAATATACGGCTTTCATTCAGGCTTACCAACACCCTGAGTCCTATCAATGTAAAAAAAGATTTTACAAGTGAGAACTGTGTCAATGAATCAATCGCAACAATCCCGCCAATCCGTATTAGATCAGATTCAACTGGCGTGTGAGCGTGTTCAGCGTGATCCTGCATCAGTGCAGTTGCTGGCTGTTTCAAAGACCCATCCCAGCCAAAGCCTGCGGGATATGTATCAGGCTGGACAGCGTAGCTTTGGGGAAAACTATTTGCAGGAAGCGTTGACAAAAATTGATGAGCTACAGGATTTAGAGATCGAATGGCATTTTATTGGTCATGTACAGCGCAATAAAACCAAACATTTGGCGGAAAAGTTTGATTGGGTGCATGGGGTGGATCGCCTGATTATTGCTGAACGTTTATCCAGTCAACGTCTGGAAACGCAAGAGCCTTTAAATATCTGTATTCAGGTAAATATTGATTGGCAAGACAGCAAGGATGGCTGCCAGCCTAATGAGGTTGCTGAATTGGTTCAACAGATCAGTCAGCTTCCAAACATACGTTTGCGTGGGCTGATGGTGATTCCAGCACCAGAAAATAGTGCCGCATTTGCTGATGCAAAAACCTTGTTTGAGCAGGTTAGGTCACAACATGCACGGCCTCAAGATTGGGATACCTTGAGTATGGGGATGTCAGGTGATCTGGACGCGGCCATTGCAGCAGGTTCAACCATGGTCAGAGTCGGGACAGCGCTGTTTGGTGCACGGGACTATCATCATTAGAGCTTGGTAATTTGGGGTTTGATTTTGATCAGTTCGGCTGTTCCAAATAAAGAGGCAAAGGGTACATCTTTAGCATCCAGACCTGTACCAACCCTTACAAACTCATCAATCGCTCCCATATTTGTTGCATCAAACAGTATCCATTGTTGACCCAGATAAACTTCAAAAATGGCATGGAAATCAGGTAGTGCCTTGTAAAAAGGCATATAGCCAAACACGAAACGGGCTGGAATATTCAAGGCGCGGCAAATGGCAATACCTAAATGGGCAAAGTCACGACAGACTCCAGCCCGATTGATGAGAATATCTTTTGCAGAGGTTGTGTTGTTGGACGATCCAGATTCATAGTTAATATTGTTATAAATCCAGTCACAAATGGCCTGTACCCGTTGATAGCCTGTAGGGGAATTGCCAAAGGTACGGATAGCCATATTGACCAAAAGATCAGATTCACAAAAACGGCTGGGTGCAAGATAAAATAAGCTTTCAGCAGGAAGTTGAGCAATAGTATTTTCAACCGCATCAAGAGGACGTTGAGGAATGTTGGTTTCAACATGGGCGGTATAATGTAGGCGCACCCGACTGTTTTCTGCTGCTGAAATGCGTATTAATCGGTTGGAAGACTGATCCCGTTCAAAATGTTGTATGTTCAATTGAGCTGGTGTAATGGAAACATGCTCTGCAAGCGTATGTTGCCATTCATGTTGGGCTGCTTCGACTTGGAAAATAAACTCAGTGGCTTGAGAGACTGAATATTCAAGTAGGCAATCAATATGGAATTTTGACATAGTTAAATTCTAAAGTAATGAGCGAATCGTAACAGGTTAAGCTAAGCAAACAAAATGCCAAGTTGGATTTGCGAGTTTTTAAATCAAGCGTTGGGCTATTATTAACCCACCACTTCAATCCGACTTGAACCTGACCCGACAGGCTGGACCTGAATCTGTACAGGAATTCGTTCATGCATTTCCTGAATATGTGAAATTAAAATCACTTTACGACCCTGGCTTTGTAGCTGATCCAAGGCATTCATCACCATGTGCAATGAAGATGCATCCAGCGTGCCAAAACCCTCATCAATAAACAGTGATTCGATTTTCATGGAACCCGAAGCCATATTGGCAATCGCCAGTGAAATCGCAAGGGCAGTGAGGAAGGATTCTCCACCAGAAAGAGAAGCAACTGAACGGGTTTCGCCATCCATATCATGGTCAATAATTGCCAGACTGAGCGAGTTTTCCAGGCGCTTTAATGTGTAACGCTGTGACAGCATTGCCAATTGCTGATTGGCATATTCCAGCAAAATATCCAGATTATATTGTTGTGCCAAATCACGGAAATCTTTGCCTTTAGAATCGCCAATCAAGCTCGAAATCTTGTTCCAGCGATGTTCCTGCTGTTGCACCTGTTGAATTTGATCGGCAAACTGTTTTTGCTTGGCAAGATTTTGTTGATGTAATTCGAGTTGAACTTTATATTGATCGCGTTGTTCAAGTTGCTGTTGCAGTTTGTCCTGATTTGAATGAATCAGTTCGGTCAGTTGTTCATGTTGAATCTCAGGTTGCTGTTGCTGGTGTTCATTGAATAGCTGTTGCGCGGTTTTAAGCGCATAGGCGGCCTCACTCAAGACACGATCCGCATTTTGTAGCGTTAAGCGGATTTGCTGTTCCTGTGTGGAAGAAATGGCTAGCAATTGACTGAGTTGCTGTTCTTCAAAATGCACGTGCTGCGTCAACCATGCACTGATTTGTGTTGTGCATTGCGTGAATGCATGTTGATTGTGCTGGTGCTGTGCTTTGAGTTGCTCTAGTTCATTTTTTTGTTGCTCAAAGTTTTGTCGTGCCTGTTCGAAATTCTGTTTCACCTGCTGATATTGATGCTGCACTTGCTGACGTTGTTGATCATGTTGATGCAACCATTCATTGGCTTTCAATTCAGTTGAACCAGCCATTGCCAGAATGAGTTGATTGGCAGCCTCACTATTTTGTTGACCCTTTTTCGCAATTTCCTGCAATTGTTGATTCAGTTCAGTATGTTGTGTGCTTAAACTATTCAGATTTGATATTAATAAATTAAGCTGTTGTGAGCTGTACTGTTGTTGTTTGCTGAGTCCGTCCGCATGCTCAAGCTGTTGCAGGCGTTGTTTTAAACGTTGCACAATCTGTTGTGTTTGGTTAAGTGGTTGTTCCAGCCAAAGTGTTTTCTCATGTGAATCCAGACAGTCAACAATATGCTGAATCTGTCGTTGTAACTGCTGTATGGTTTCCAGTTGATAGGCCGTATTCTGGAGGGTCTGGTTTAAATGAAGCTGCTGTTTGCTGGCATGGCTGAGCTGTTGTAATTCCTGCTCAATCTGTTGTTTCGCTTGTGTAGATTGAGCGCTTAAGTGATGTAATACTGTCTCAAGCTCGTGTTGAGCTAAATTGAAATCGAGTTGAATATGACTTTGAGTCAAATATTGCTGTAACTCTTGTTGTTGAGCGTGTAATTTTTCCTGAGTTTGTTGCAAGACTGTTTGGCGCTGTTTTTGCTCAGATTGAAGTTGGGTAAATTGTTGCTGTGTATTCTGCCAAAGCTGGAAGCACTGTTGCTCTTGTTGTAGCGCCTGTTGTTCCTGCTGTTGCTGTAATGCATATAGGGCTTTCGAAACTGGACTTTCATCCTCACGATAGGGATGTTCAGTACTGCCACAGACCAGACACGCTTCACCTTGTTTCAGTTCAGCACGTAAATGTTCAATATTCTCTGCATGGAGTAAGCGTTGCTGTTGCAGGATGTGCTGCAATTGTTCCCGCTCGGTTTTTGCTGCCTGAAATTCACTTTCTGCTTTTTGAGTATTTTGCTCAAGCTGTTGATACTGGACTTCTATCGTATTTAGTGTGTGTTGCAGCTCTGCCACTTCTTTTTTTAATTGAAAATGATGTTGTAGTTTTTGTTGAATCACATCCAGTTGATTCAGCTGAGTCAACACTTGCTCTTTCTGTGCCTGTTTCTGCTCAAGGGTGCTATCAATCTGCTGCGTTGTACCAAACTGCGTGATTAATTGCTCAAGTTGGCTTTTATCTTGCTCAAGTTTGCTTTGAGCCTGTTGAATATTCCCCAGCGTATTTTCAACTTTTTGATAGTGTTGAATAAACTGCTCTAGTTGCTGCACATGGGCATACAGTCCCTTATCTAAAGCTGAAAAGTGGGCATTTTGCTGTAATTGCTCAAGGCAGGATGTCTGTTGTGTACTGATATTTTGTAGGTTCTGCTCAAGCTGTTGTTGCTGTTGTAGCAAAGGTTGTTGCTGGGTTTCGATGTGCGTCAGTCTGCTTTTGGTTTTTTTATAATCTTCGGCAATATAGTCACGTTCCTGAACGTATTTACGAACCTGACTCAACTCATCTTGATGTTGCAGCTCAAAATTCTGGAACTGTTGCAGCGCCGTTTCTGCTTGCGTATAGCGGACTTTTTCCTGCTCGAACTCTGTGGTTAAGCGACTAAAATGTTGCTGTTTTTGTTGAAGCTGTGGCTCAAGTTGTTGCAGTGTTTTTTGGATTTGCTGCTGTTGAAACACAACAGGACGAATCTCGGAAAAGATTTCCAATTGTTCAAGCAATTGACGATCTGTTGCGAGGGCCGTATGGGCATTGAGCTGCTTTTCATGCTGCTGTTGTTTGAAGATAATTTCACTTTCAAGCTTTTGTTGTTGCTCAAACCATTGCTGTTGTTGCTTGAGTTGTGTTCGCTCGGTTTCAAGCTGTTGGACCTGTTGTTGTGTCTGTTGAAATTGAGTTTGTAAGGCAGCAACTTCCTCATCGGAACGGATTTCGATATGACCTAAAACATTTTCCAGTTGTTTGCGCTGGTTGGTCATTTCACGGGTTTTTTCAAAAGCCAGTTGACCAATTTTGGCAAAGATACTGGAGTTGGTCAGGTATTCCAGCAATTCGCCTCGTTCAGTATCACGCGCCTTTAAAAAAGCGGTAACTTCCGATTGTGCCAGTAAAACGGCACGGGTGAATTGTTCAAAACTGAGCTGGGTAATTTGCTGGATATGGCTTTCGACGGCTTTGGTTTTATCTGCAACCACCACGCCATCGGTGAGGCATTTGAGCGAGCGCTGCACGCTTTGCAATTTACCACTGGCATTTTCACGGGCACGCTTAATTTCCCAACGGGCCTGATAATGTTTTTGGTCTTGTGCCACAAAACACAGTTCAGCAAAGCCATGTCCTGTACCGCGACGTAAAACGGTGAGGGGAGAGTTGGTCAGCAGTTCAGAACCGTCCACGTCCAGAAGCTTACCATCACTTTCTTTGAGGCGGGGAATTTTATTAAAGAGTGCCAGACACATGGCATCTAAAATGGTAGATTTACCTGCACCTGTTTTTCCGACAATCGCGATCAAGCCTGGATTGGCTAAAGGATCGCACTCAAAATCAATAAAGTGTTCACCTGCAAGAGATGCCAGATTTTTTAGTCGAATCGATAAAATTTTCATGGCATGTCCTTAGGAACTTTGATCATCTTCAAGTTTTTTCTGAGCTTCATTCACCAGACTTAAAAAATCTTTGGTGACTTCATCGTCTGCGTGATAACCCTTTTTCTCCCAGATTTGCTGAAATAATTTTTCTGGTGTGGGTGGCTCCAGGCTAATGCTCTGCTTGTTTTCAGCATTACTTTCATTCGATAAATATTGTCTGGAAATACGCACCAGACGGTAGCGATCCTTCGGCAAGGCATCTTCGAATTGTTGGCGCAAATTCGGCTGCGGGGGAATCGCGGTATGATATTCGATATCGACATATTCACGATGGTCGATATTTTCAATTGCACCCTGTGGTAGCTGCCGTAAACATTGCATGACTTCATTGAGCTCACCCTTGATTTTATGCAGTTGAATGCAACGGGGAATTTCAATGGCTTCAAAGCCACAGCAATTTTCCTGTGTTGATGGGTCAATAGTGACTTCAACCACTTGGTGCTTATAGTTGATCTCACTAAAGGAGAGGGGAATTGGAGAACCGCTATACCGAATATGATCTTGCCCAACTTTCTGCGGTTTATGTAGATGTCCCAGCGCCACATAATCAATGCTGTCATCAAACAGGCTGGTCGAAAGTGCCTCTTCATTGCCAATAATAATGGGCCGTTCTGAATCCGAAGTTTCCCCCCCTTGCATATAGGCATGTGACATCAGAATTAAAGCTTGCCCATCGGTTTTGCGCCGTTTGGCCTCGGCAATGAGTTGCTGATGTAAATAGGCAATGGCATTGTGGCTGTTGGTGGTGTGTTCATTAAAGCCTGTAATCTCCGCAGAACGCAGAAAAGGCAGGGCAATACACCATGCCACAATCTGTTTTTGTTCATCGTAGATTGGCAAAATTAAACGATCTAAATCTAAATTATTTTCTTTATTCGGGCGAATTACCCCGACTGTTTTGGCATTATATTTTTCCAATAATGGCTCAACCTGTTCGATGCGATAACCAGAATCGTGGTTACCTGCAATCATCAGGGTTTGCATGTGCGGTGCGCGTTCATGAGCATCGGCAAGGAATTGATACAGTTGTTTTTGTGCCTGTGAACTGGGATTGATCACATCAAAAATATCGCCCGCAATCAGCAAGGCATGGGGCTGTTTTATTTTGATCTGTTGCAGTAACCATGTCAGAAATTGTTCATGTTCATAATGGCGGGAGTGGTTATAAAAAAATTGCCCCAGATGCCAGTCAGACGTATGAAAAAAACGCACGGTCATGAAATCAAAAATCCCTATTTTTGTATGGGAATAAGGTAGCACGTATTTGAATGCAAAGGAGTGTCTTCTAGCGTACAAAAAGTAGTACAAGGCTCAGCTTGATCATTTTTAAGCTATCCTCTAATTTAGAGTCGAAGTTATTATTAAAAAACGAGGAAATACAAAAATGAGTTCAGGAAAAGTAAGCCGCGAAATTATTGATCATATTATGTTAATTGGTTTGGATCGGGTCGCAAAACGAAATGCCTTTGATAGTCATATGATTGAGGATTTATCGCTGGCTTTAACCGAATATGAGAACAATCCTGAATTACGTTGTGCCGTGATTTTTGCACATGGCGACCATTTCACGGCAGGTCTGGACTTGGTGGAATTACAACCCAAAATTCCACAGGGCATTTTTAATTTTGAGGAAAGCCAAATTAATCCCTGGGGTGTTGGTGGTCGGCACAGAACCAAGCCAGTGGTGGTGGCTGTGCAAGGCATTTGTTATACCGCAGGGATGGAGTTGATGCTGAATGCCGATGTGGTGATTGCCAGTGAAAACACGGTATTTGGTCAGCTTGAAGTGCTACGCGGGATTATGCCTTTTGGAGGCGCAACAGTACGTTTTGTGCAAGCCGCAGGTTGGCAAAAGGCCATGCCGTATTTGTTAACAGGTAAGACCTTTAATAGCAAAACGGCTGATCAACTGAATCTTGTGTCTGAGATTGTTGAGAATGGCAAACAATTGCAACGTGCCATCGAAATTGCCAAAGAAATTTGTATTTCTGCACCACTTGCTGTGCAGGCCTTGTTGGCTTCGGCAACCGATGCGGTGACACAAGGGCAGACTTTTACATTCCAGAACATGGACAGTTACCTCAGACCACTGTTTGCATCGCAGGATGCACAAGAGGGAGTGCGTGCCATGCTGGAAAGACGTTTGCCACAGTTTAAAGGGCAATAAAAATTAAAACCGACAATTCATGTCATTATGGATTGTCGATGAATACTTTTAAATCGAATTATCTTCGCTCAGGTTTATATTGTGACTGGATTTTCTTGAGGGCGTGGAACAGATAGTAATGCCGTTCCTGAGAAAGCCCTAAACCAAAACGTATAGGTTGAGCCGCATCAATAAAGACTTGTCCCTGCTGTTTGTTGGATGAGTTGGAGACATAATTCTCACGGATTCTGGTCACTTCATGCCATTGGAACGATTTAGATTTTCCTATTTTTCCAATGCCTGTAAAAACACGTCCACCTTGACGGTCAATGCTTAGTTCCACTTTACCGAATGTCACCATCAGGGTAATAAATCCAAAAAATAATGTGCCAAGAAGAAATGGAATTCCAAATAGGCTTTGTAAAAGGCTGAACTGCTGTTTCGCAATTTGAGTACCGTAAATGCCACCCAATGATCCGCCTGACCAAATTAGCATAAATGGCACAAGAAAGAACGCGATTGGACTTCTTAGCGTTGCCCCAAGCTTAATTTCCTGCATATTGTTTTTATACCAGGCCCCTTTAGGAGGCTGGTTCAGGTCAAATGCAAATGCAGGCCTGTCAAAATGTTCTGAAACACGAAACAGGTGGTTGCATGCTTGGCATTTTCCCATATCGCTTTGAATATTGATATTGTCGTTTGCCACTTCCATTTGACAGTTTGGACATTTCATTTTTTAAAACTTAACTATTTTAATTTTATGAGATTTTAGTATAGCACTGTCATTTTACATTCACATCAGTTTTGTATATTTCAAAGAGATTATTGTCCAAATCGAGAAATTAGCCTTGTCAGCACCAGTTTGAAACCGTAAATTTCAGGCAAATAAAAACCGACGATTCGAGTGATGATAAATCGTCGGTCAAAATCTTTATTCAAGGTTTTGGCTGCTAACAAAACCTTTGCAAAAGATGGAGAGTCATAATGAAAGGTCACCGAAAAATATTGCGGATGCCGTGCAATGAACATTCGGTTGCTGCGACCTTGTACCCTATATAACGGTGCTAGTTGAGGATTGGTTGACATAAAAATGAAAAAAAAGTGAAAAAAAATTATAATTATTTCTCGAAACCGCTCTAGCTAGGTTTATGTTGATGATTTCATTGCGTTTGTACTATATTTGGTTTTTTATTGTTTGTCTGGTTTCCACCCTGGTTGCTGGCGTACTGGCGGCGATTCTACCCAATAGTATTGGTGGTGTGCTCACCGCTGTGCCTTATTTAATCGCAATTATTTTTGTTCTGTTCAGGTTTTTAAAGCAACAGCACCGTGCTCCAACAGCACAGGAAAAGAAATGCCTGACTTTTGGATTTACCCTGATTTTTTGGGGATATAACATTTGTGGTTTATTGCTTGGTTTATTTATCTTTGCGCGTAAAGACCCTGAAATCTGGCAGAATTTTCTGCTCTACCTAAAACAGCCACAGTTCCTTATCACGGTGTTAGGGATGTGGGCGATACTTGCCATTCCACTATTTCTAATGACCTACTGGTTCTATGGTCCACAGGCGCAAAGAATGGCAAACAAGATGTTTAATTAGGATGAAAAAGTTTACTTGTAATTCACACTGATTTTGCCAAGACTGGGATACATATCATTTTTAATAGGTCGTGTGATGCAAAAATTGACTGTCCTGGTCACGGGTGCGAGTGGTTTTATTGGTTCCCATTTATTGCCATTTTTATTGGAAAGACAATATAAGGTCATTGCGCTCACTCGGCAAATGAATAAAGTTTCTGATCATCCCGATTTAGTCTGGGTCAATGATTTTGACCACATTCAAACGCAACAGATTAATTATGTCATTAATCTGGCTGGGGAAAATATTGGTGCAAAACGCTGGACGGAAGAGCGTAAGCAACAACTCATTGAAAGTCGTGTCTCTATGACCCAAAGACTGTATGAATGGTTAGAACAAAAGCAGATTTTCCCACAATGCATTCTTTCAGGTTCAGCGATTGGCTATTATGGCATTGATCCACAAGAACAATGGATTGCCATCTGTGATGAAAACACACCGTCTCAAACAATTTTTATGTCTGAGCTTTGTCAGGCTTGGGAACAAGCTGCACTGAAATTTAGTCAGCAAAATACCAGGATTATTCGATTGGGTGTTGTGTTTGGAAATGGAGGGATTTTGCCGCAAATGCTGTTACCCATTCGCTTAAATGCAGTAGGCAAGATTGGTTCAGGACGGCAGCCAATTGTCTGGGTTCATATTCAGGATGTACTCAATGCAATGGTTTTTCTGCTGCGATCGAATAGTAAGCAAAAGGTTTATAATCTGGTTGCGCCTGAGCAATCCAATCAGCAAGAATTTGTTCAGGTTGCAGGGCAGGTTTTAAAACGTAAGCCTTTTATTCCGATGCCGAAATGTGTCTTTGAACTGGCTTTGGGTGAGCAATCCCAATTAATTCTAAATGGTCAATTTGTAGCGCCTAAGGCATTGCTGGACCAAGGTTTCCAGTTTCAGTATCCTGACCTAAAATCGGCCTTGAGCGAAATTTTAGGAAGAGATTAAATCCTGTTTTTTTAAGCGTTCTGGTGAATAGGCGATTGGCGAAACAAGGGTTTTTTGTCCTAGCATTAACTGACGCAGTAAACGTGCCGATCCCGCACCCATACACAGCCCATTACGGAAATGTCCAAAATTAGCCCACAGATTTTCTATTTCAGGCATTGCGCCAATATACGGAATACCATGTGGTGAACTTGGACGTAACCCAGCCCAGCGTTGTACAATCGGGAACTGTTCCAGCTCAGGCACCATTTCCAGACACGCCGTTAAAATATCCTGCTGCGTTTGCTCATCCACTGCGGTGTTAAAGCCACAATCCGCCATGCTGGAACCACAGACGATATGGCCATCCTGACGTGGAATCAGGTACATCACCCGATTCATACACATGGTAGGCAACCAATTTTCAGGCGTTTTAAATAGCAACATTTGGCCTTGTATAGGATGTACAGGAATTTTTCGTTGTAGCTGTTCTGCCCAGTGCTGGCTCCATGCACCTGATGTAATCACAACATGATCAGTAAAGAAATTTCTGCCATCTACTGTTTGAATGCCTTGTACTTTTTTATTTTGAATGATCAGTTTTTTAACGGGGCAATGTTCAAAAAAGTGAACTGAGGGATGCTGTTTTAAATAGCTAATCAGCGATTGTAATAAACGTGGATTACGCACATTGGAGAGCTGAGGAAAATAAATGGCTTGTTGGAATTGGGCTGAAATATGTGGATTCACTTGTTCAAGCTGATAGCGATTGAGTAGATCACATTGCTGCATTGGCTCATGGTATTGGGTTGCGTAATTTAACCCTATGTCGAAATCTTCTCGGTCAAAAATCAGCATGCCCGTATCGTGGATTTGAAAATCAATCCCTGTAATCGGCAGTAGTTTTTCATTCCACATTTGATACAGTGATTTGCCATATTGGGCGAGGTGGTTGACTTCAGGTGCATATCGCCACGGATACATGGGGGAGAGGATACCGCCACCCGCCCACGAGGCAGCCTGACCCGCTTGGTGCTGGTCAAAAATATCAATTGAGCAGCCTTGTTCAGCTAGCTCCAGTGCAGTCATTAAGCCGCTAATCCCTGCACCAATGATGGCGATATGCATAAAAATTTAAACCAAAGTCATAGTTTAATTTCAGCTTAATTTAAACTATTTTAGAATTACTATTAATGATATGCATGGCGGAGTCTTGCCGAGTTCTCATTATATTTCAGGATAAGCCTTCGGCTGGACTTACTTTGGTTTCGCCCAAAGTAAGCAAAGGCATTGTCATCCGCAAAACTCGTTGTTTACCATCAACTCGTTTAGTTAATCGCAGAAACATCATTCTTTTAATGTTGTCCTGTCTCGAACAATTGCGGATGACGTTTCCGAGTATCCAATTTCAGTATAAGGTTTTATACCAAAATCAGATCAATCATTTCATCTCTTTCAGTTTACGCGCTGCTTCTTCAGCAAAATACGTCCAGATTCCATCGGCACCTGCACGACGGCAGCACATTAAGGACTCCAGAATCACATTGTCCGATAACCAGCCATTTTGAATTGCGCCCGCAAGCATCGCATATTCACCGCTGACCTGATAAATAAAGGTTGGAACACCAAAGGTATCTTTGACTTCACGCACAATATCCAGATATGGCATGCCTGGTTTCACAATCACCATGTCCGCACCCTCCTGAATATCAAGGGCGATTTCATGCAGGGCTTCGGCACGGTTGCCAATATCCATTTGATAGTTGTATTTATTGCCACCTTTCAGGTTGCTGGCTGAACCTACCGCATCACGGAATGGGCCATAAAAGCTGGATGCATATTTGGCTGAATAGGCCATGATATTGGTATAGATAAAACCATTTTGCTCAAGTGCTTGACGAATCGCACCAATACGGCCATCCATCATGTCACTTGGCGCGACCACATCCGCGCCTGCTGCGGCATGGCTCAGCGCTTGTTTGATCAGGCATTCCACCGTTTCATCATTCAGTACATAGCCTGTATTATCAATAATACCGTCCTGACCATGTGTGGTGTATGGGTCAAGCGCGCCATCGGTGATCAGCACCATTTCAGGCAATTCTTTTTTAAGCAGGCGGCAGGTGTTTTGAACCAGACCATCTTCATGCCAGGCTGCTTCAGCGGTTAAACTTTTATCTTGTTGTGGTGTTACGGGGAATAGGGCAAGTTTGGATACGCCAAGTTCCAGCAAACTTTCCGCCTTTTTGAGCAATAAATCGGCAGACAGACGCTGCACATTTGGCATGCTTGGAATGTCTTGGCTTTGTTGTTGTCCTGGTAGTACAAATACTGGATAAATCAAGTGATTAGCAGTGAGTTGTGTTTCGCTGACCATGGTACGGAGCTGGTCATTTTTACGGATACGGCGCATGCGAGTCGCAGGGAAAGCTGGACGATTGAACGTATAAGTCATAACAATCTCGATGTTCAGTATTACACTATAGGAATAATTGGCTCACTTAAGGCATGCTGGGGAGAGCTTGGCAGCCTGAACCAATGAAAGAACCTCGCTATTGTAGCCCCATAATTTTAGATTTGTACAAAATAATGGGATGTTTATCGTTCCTTTGGATGTTGGCAGCGTATGAATGATGTAAAGAAAAACTGGACGGGTAATATTCAGTTAGGTGTGGAAGTAGATCATGCTGTGGTGTTAAAGCAACTTTGTAAATCCTTTAATGCCTGTCCGTTCTTTAAATACAGTGGCATGGTGATGCGTGTGGTCGATGACCAGATTGAAGCCTATGTGGAAATGAAGCCTGAGCTGGTGGGGAACCTGGCCTTTCAAATCCTGCACGGCGGGGTGGCCGCAACCATATTGGATAGTATTGGTGGGATTGTTGCGATGGAACAGCTTTATCGTCATTCAACCCCTGAGAATTTGCCTGACACCATCAAAAAATTTTCCCGTTTGGCAACCGTTGATATGCGTGTGGATTATCTGGCACCAGGGCGTGGCCAGTTCTTTATTGCGCGTGCTGAAACATTACGTCTGGGGCGTAAGGGCTGTACCATGCGCATGACCATGGTCAATGATGAAGACAAGCCAATCGCAACCGCAATTGCCTCTTATGCGTACTAGGGCATTGAGCAAACATTTAAAGCGTCATTGGACGCTTTTTTTATATGTGAAATAAGGTTGATATAAAAAATAATTATCAAAATATGAGAATTGAACGCATCAGTTATTTTTTTTATTCTCGATATGTGATTTTTTGTCGTTAGAATGCTTTCTGGATTTTTGTTTGTATTTTGATCTTTTGTTTTAACATTCGGTTAAGTTTTCAAAATTAAACTGATCGGCTGATTAAACCAAAAGTTAAAAGTCTCTTTAATTTTCAGGAATAACTTATGACTGACGCCCAAGCAAATCAACAGGATGCTGCTTCAAACTTGGCATCAGATGATGCAATGAAAACAAAACGTAAAAAGTTTTTAGGATTTTTCGCGCTCATTCTCATTCTTGCAGCAATTCTGTATGGTATTTGGGCAATGTTCTTCAACCATTCAGTCAATACCGACAATGCCTATGTCGGTGCGGAAACCGCGCAGATTACCTCAATGGTCAGTGGACAGGTGGCTGAAGTCTTGGTCAAGGATACTCAGCAAGTGAAGCAGGGTGATGTGCTGGTCCGCATTGATGAGCGTGATGCCAAGATTCAACTGGCGCAGGCGCAGGCTGAACTGGCAAAGGCACAGCGTCAATACAAACAAAGTCAGGCCAACAGTAGTTCCTTGAACTCTCAGGTTGTGGTGCGTAATGATGAAATCACCAGCGCACAGGCGCAAGTCACCAAAGCCCAGGCAGATTATGACCGAGCAACCTTAGAGTTAAAACGACGTAATGAGTTGGCTGCATCAGGTGCGATTTCCAAGGAAGAACTGAGCAAGGCGCAAAGTGCGGTATCAACCGCGAAAGCAAGCCTTGAGTTAGCACAGGCAGGCTTGGCACAGGCAACCTCAAGCCGTAAGGCTGCGGAAAGCACATTAGCCGCAAATGAGGCATTGATTCAAGGCTTTAATGAAGCGTCCACACCTGATGTATTGGTGGCGAAAGCGCATGTGGAGCAGGCACAGCTTGATCTGGAACGTACCGTGATTCGTGCGCCAGTGGATGGAGTCATTACCCGAAAGAATATTCAGATCGGGCAACGTGTCGCACCAGGCACAGTGATGATGTCGGTGGTGCCTGTATCAGCACTGTATGTGGATGCCAACTACAAAGAAAGCCAGCTTGCCAAAGTCAAGGCAGGGCAGAAAGTCACGTTGACCTCTGACCTCTATGGGGATGATGTGGTCTATCATGGCGTGGTACAGGGCTTCTCAGGCGGTACAGGAGCGGCATTTGCCTTGATTCCAGCGCAAAATGCCACAGGTAACTGGATTAAGGTGGTACAGCGTTTGCCTGTACGCATTAGCCTTGATCCTAAAGAGCTTGCAGAACATCCACTGCGAGTGGGCTTGTCGATGCAGGCGGATATTGATCTGGCATCGAAGTAAACAGCCATGAAAACGCAAACACCTTTTGCAGAACTCAGTGGTGGGCGTTTACTGCTTGCCGCTTTTGTCATCGCCCTTTCAAATTTTATGGTGGTACTGGATACCACTATTGCTAACGTTTCCGTTCCACATATTACAGGCAATTTAGCCGTTTCCAGCTCGCAAGGCACATGGGTGATTACCTCATACGCAGTTGCAGAAGCCATTTGTGTACCATTAACGGGCTGGCTGGCAGGACGCTTTGGAACGGTTCGGGTCTTTGTCTTCGGGCTGATTGGTTTCACCATCTTTTCATTCCTCTGTGGTTTGGCGACCTCACTGGAAATGCTGGTTTTTTTCCGTATTGGACAAGGGCTTTGCGGTGGCCCGTTAATGCCACTCAGCCAAACTTTGTTGATGAGAATTTTCCCACCTGAAAAACACTCACAGGCGATGGGCATGTGGGCCATGACCACCGTGGTTGGACCAATTCTGGGGCCGATTTTGGGTGGCCTGATTAGTGATAATTTATCCTGGCACTGGATTTTCTTTATCAATATTCCTGTGGGGATTTTCTGTGCCCTGGCTGCAATTCGCCTATTGTCTGTGGCTGAAACCAAAACTGAAAAATTACGGATTGATGCGATTGGTTTGGGTCTATTGGTGCTATGGATTGGTGCCTTGCAGTTGATGCTTGACCTTGGGCATGAACGCGACTGGTTTAATAGTACGAGTATTATCATGCTTGCCTTGGTGGCAGTCGTTGGCTTCATTGTCTTTATGATTTGGGAGCTGACCGATAAACATCCCGTGGTCAACCTGTATGTGTTCCGCCATCGGGGCTTTGCAGTTTCCGTGCTGGCACTGGCGTTTGGCTTTGGTTCGTTCTTTGGCAGTATTGTGCTTATTCCACAGTGGCTACAGATCAATCTTGGTTATACCGCAACATGGGCAGGCTATCTGACTGCCACGATGGGCTTTGGCAGTCTAACCATGTCGCCGATTGTGGCAAAACTGGCAACCAAATATGATCCACGGGCATTGGCGAGTTTTGGTTTGGCCTTATTGGGTATTGTCACGGTCATGCGTGCATTCTGGGTGACCGATGCCGACTTTATGGCATTGGCCTGGCCGCAGATTTTGCAGGGCTTTGCTGTGCCATTCTTCTTTATTCCATTATCGAATATTGCAATGGGTTCAGTGTTGCCGCAGGAAATGGCATCTGCCGCAGGTTTGATGAACTTCCTAAGAACCATGGCAGGGGCGATTGGTGCATCGATTGCGGTGACGATCTGGGATGATCATGCCAAAGTGGCACGCAGTGAAATGGTGAATACCTTACATCCACAGGAAGTGCAGAATACCTTGCTGCAAAATGGTTTCTCTCCTGATGCGACCTTGGGTGTGATTGCGAATCTCGTTGATAAAGAGGCAATTACCATTTCAGCCAACCATGTGTTTATGATTCTGGCGATAGTATTTATCTTTGCGAGTGCTTTCATTTGGTTGAGTCCAAAACCGAAGCAGATTACAGGTGGGCCAGCACCGCATTAACTTAAATAGATGTTTATTTCCAAAAAACTCGGACTTATTAATCCGAGTTTTTTTATTTAAATCTGACATGAGGGTTATTCAGTCTTTGGATTTCTTATACACATCACAGTTTTGATCGTCTATCTGTTCCCAAAGTTTTAACTGTAAATCTTCCTCACATTTCGAGATTTTTTGATTTAAATATTTCATTGCAGATTTATGCTGATTTAAACCTTTACCGTGAAATGACCCAATTGCTTTCTGAATTTTTGCTTGCAAGTGCAAAAGATTAAACTCTTCATACGCTTCTTGTTTTGCTGAATAAGCATAAATTTTGTAAATAATTCTGATTAGTTCTAAAACGTTTGGATTTAGGGTTTTTAGCTCCTGTATATTATGCCATAGGATAAGATCAGCATAATTAAAATACACTGGGGATTGGCGGTTCGTACCGTACTTGATAGGACGTGGGAATGTTGCGTCTTGCTGTAGCAGTAGGCGTAAAGCATCTCGCTTGATACTTAATAATGCACATGCTTGGTTGTAGGTGATTCGGATAGGTTGCATTTGTTTAACTCCATAAGGCAGTATTTGATGGAGTTAGTATATTTTTGCTTTTATTTATTTAAATTTATATGCTTGCACATTGACTACTTTACTAGCATATTAACTCTTCTGCTAGCAGAAAGGTCACTTAACCTAATTGTTATTTCTTGGACCAGTTTCTTAGGATCTAAATCAATTTCTGTATTTGGGTTCTTTTTATAAAAATCTTTAATATAAAAATTTACACATTCTTTTTTACTGTTCCATCTATTACCAGTTTTTGGATTTATTTGAGTAAATAAAATAAAAACTTCCTCAAAAATTGGATTCATCTTTTCACGATACTTTTCAGCTTTAGCAAATCCACCTTTACTTGCAATTTTATTCAATAGAGATGCACTTATTTTATTTGTTTCAACAATAGTATCTAAGCATCCTAATAAATAAAATACTAACTGAATATTAGTAATAAATATGTTTAAATCTTCAAAAGTAATACTATTTCTAAAACGTTTAACGTGTATACCACCCATATGTATTGATTTATATGATCTTCGGATTAAATATATTATGTGGTTAGCCAGTTCTTCATTGTTATTAGACAATTCATTAAGACTTATTTTTTTTGTGAATTGCTTAAATTTTTCATCTAATTCATATACAACTTTATCTACGGGTTCATTATATCTTTCAAGTTCATCAAGTATTAATTCAAGATTTTTCTCTCCCCAGAGACTAGATATTTTATGTAAAAAAAGACTATTTGCTTCTGCTATTGACCTTTCCAGCCGATCTTCTAAAGTATCTTTCAAGTCTTGTTCTAAATCTAAAGTTTTTAATTCACCCATCACAATTTCCTCCCACATCATCCCAATAAAATAGTTAAGTCAATCCGATTGGGTATCAGACTTTCGGGAGTTAACCTAGAATTAACAAAATGATTATAAATTATACTTCACTATATATCAGAGTATTAATCTAAAAAGTACGTCACTTTTTGTCGTTATACTCTATTCCTCAAGCTTTTTAGCTAAATAATTCGATTATCTGCTAATAATGATAAGTGCTGGATATATTACCTAATAATTTTTTTACACGCATGAAAAAAGGCTTAAACCATTATAGCTTAAGCCTTTTTCTTTTATATACCATCATGTGACAGCATATAAATTTATATATTTGGTGGGGTGGCGACTACTTACTTTTTAATATAAATATATGATTTAAAATGATTAGTTTTAGTTTAAATTTATCCACCATACACCACACCATACAAGAGCATTCTTATTAGAAAAAATTCACATCCATTTCAATTCCACTTTTAAGAATTGAACACAAGACATTTTACAACATAACGCATTCATTTCATTTGTATGAATACTATTTGTCATTGTACTTTTCTATAGTATATTATTACAAATTCACCTGAATTTTATACAAAATTACTATTTAATTTTAAGAATATTCTAAAGCAACACGAGGATTCAATGAGAAATTTCAAAAAAGTAACATTCATATTTGCCCTGTTAATTTGTCAGCATTCAATGGCGAAAGATGTAACAAAAGAGATCATTAGCTATTGCCGTACTGAGATGGGTGAATATGGAGCTAGTATTGTCAAAGCTTGTGTTGATGAAGAAATTAGGGCACTCAAGGCATTGAATAAATATCCATCAAAATATAAGACTATCGTTTCAAGATGCATGGCTGATATGCGTGAGTTTGGTTTTATGACCGTTAAAGCTTGCGTTGATGAGGACATTGAAGCAGAGAAAGCATTAAGTAGATACTGAATATCTTAAATACTAGGAGCGGCATGATGACAATTGAAAATGAAATCTTAATTGAACAGAAAATTTCAAATAGTAAAAAATCTAAAGGAGTAGCCTATTTGCTTTTATTCATACTTGGTGGAATTGGAGCACATAGGTTTTATTTGGAAGCAATTCCATCTGCTTTAGTTTTATTAGCAGTTACCATTTGTTCTTTTGTGTTCACACCACTCCTCATTATTACAGGAATTTGGTTTTTTGTGGATTTATTCTTAATACCAAGTATTACTGATAAATACAACAATAAGCTATTATTGGATGCAAGAATGGATATTCTACGGTTGAGAAACGAAAAATAGATTGTTAGCAAATATAAGTTTAGCCATATCTTATACAATAAATTTTTTTGGAGTAACTCTGCATGGTTTTTTTATGACAATTAATAATAAGGAAAAACATAATACTCCAAATCAATACGGCAATAAAAAACGGCGGATTACCGCCGTGTCTTATCTCAACAAACCAATGTTTGTTCTTCACTTTCTTGTTTTGCTGCTGCAACTTGAGCATTCCACCAATGCACGATTGACTGATAATCATAGTAAACGGCAGCTTGTCTTGTCGTACCCTCTTTGATTGGTCTTGGGAATGTGGAGTCTGTTTTTACTAATTTATCTATTTTGTCACGACTAACAGACAGCAATTGACATACCTTGTCTTTTGTTAATCTTAATGGCACTAACCCCATCGTATTATTATTTTGATTTAAATTCACTTCTGTCACTTTAATTTACCCCTATCTATTCACTTAATTTTTTAACTTTTCTACGTTGTTGATTTTTAGATGATCAACAATACTGCTTGTGCAATCTTTAATAAGCCGATTAATTTCATCAAAACCATTAGCATCTGACATTAGAATTTCACGGATTAACAATCCTTTTGTCATACTTTCTAATGTTGGATAATATCCAATATCTTTATATTTAATGGGTCTAACGATACCTAAATCAGAATTGCTTTGTTTTCTTATCTCTTGTAGTATGAAGTTGAACTCATCTGTTACTATTCTATACTTATCATTTAAATCTAATTGCATTATTTCTCCTTTTTTACACATGCGTTTAAACCGTTATTTTAAGCGATTACAGCTATTTTAAATCTTAAAGGTAGGGTAGTACCATCACACCCTACAATCGAGCTATAACACGCTAAAAACATTATTTAAATTGATGTTTATATTAACTCTTAAAACAACTGCTTGCTTTATCTACAACCATTATAACCATTACTACCTTTAATTTTTTGACTTTCTGGATAAATCATTCATTCACCTTTGTTACACTATTAATATTGATTGCATATTCTTGCAAAAAGACTTTCTTGTATCGTTGAATTGTTCGATGTGAATAATGATTATTCATATCACCTTGTTTATAAGAATCGTAAAATCTACGATGTGCCATATTCTTAATCTCAATCATTTCTGTATTTCCATTTTGTTTAGGTAATATCATTTTAATTAAAATCCTTTCCATCAAGGATGCTACTACGCTACTACTCCATTGATGCCCAAAGATTAAATCCCATTCATTTAATTGTTTTGATCTGATGCTTACTTCTGCACGTATCATTAAGTCAGCATAAGCTTTCAAATCACCATTGATTTCGTATGCTAATTTCTCATGTTTTTTTACCTCTACACCTTTATGATAAAATTTTAAAACCCATCTTTTAGATTTCATTCCAAAATAAACACCATTGTCATAAACCACTTTCTGCCTATATGGATAGCTTGCATGTTGCTTCAACCTGTCTAAATATGCTGCTGCATCTTGCTTCGTATCAAACATGATTGGTTTATTTACATCCACTCTGAACAATCTAAACTTTCCTTGCCTGATGTTCATCAAATCAACTTCACTTGGATTAACACCGATACCCAAAGATTGTAAATGCACAATCAAACCAAAGACCAAAGCTTGTAAGTTGTCTGAACCTGTGATGTTTTGATGATTCAAGAACTTATAAAAATTACCCGATAATTCAATCGAGCCTGAGGTATGCGGTTTTATCCATATTGTGTCATCGTAGGAACTCCTCACCTTTTTAGGTTTATAGTTGTGTATAGCTGATTCAAAATCTAATTCATTGTTTAAATGAATCACTACACCACTCGATAATTGTTTTGGATCATGCTGTACTGTCACTAATGCATGAATCCAATCAATATTGCATCTTTCTTTCATCTACTATATAATCGCCTTTGTTATTAGATTTTTATTTAACAATAATCAAAACAATAAATTTAAAATGCAAAAAACCCTCAGAAGTGATAAATCACTAATGAAAGTTAAAATTCAAATAAGTTGTATTGCGTCATAATGTCGTAAAATGGAACGTTAATACTAGCACATTATACGCCTCTAATAACAATGGCTGAAAATACCATTTTATTGTCATTTTGTGCCAAAAGATTCAGAAGCACACTTTTACATCATGTTAAACAAACACCAAACATCAAGTATCAATCATGCATAATTGTTCACTGATATACACCAAAGAAACTAACGCCGTGTTTTATTACTAAGAGACTTATATTCCTTTAGAATTTCAATATCCACTCTGTTGGTTATATCCAATGATATATAAAAGTTGTATGCATTACTTATAATTACATAAACGAGAATTAATTCTCGTTTATTTGTGCGAGTGCCTAACACCATTATGCCGTTGGTTATAAAAATGAATGTTAGATTTTAAAATATCACCACAACCTGTAGCTTAAGCAATTTCTCTTTTCATCTCTGCATCCACCAAACCATCCAAGTAATCAGCCCATTTTTGTATCATTACTTTTCTTGGCTCAATATAAATCGCTTTATTATAAATACCCTCAACACCACCAACTTTATGAGCTAATGCGGCTTCTACGTGGTCACGAGTAAAACCCAATTCTCTTAACTGCGTTGAAAAGATATGTCTGAAACCATGTGGTGTTTGCTTACCTTGATAACCCAGCGATTTCAATGCTTTATTAAATGTATTGTTTGATACAGGTTTACTTGAATTACTGCGACTCTTAAACAAATAGGCACTACTACCACAATATGATTTCAATTCGTTCAGTAAAGTAATTGCTTGAGTTGGCAATGGGATTATATGCTCGATTCTTTTCTTCATACGTTCGGATGGAATAACCCATAACTCTTTATCGAGATTAAACTCACTCCACACAGCTTCTCTCAATTCCGTTGGTCTACAGGCTAACATGCTTAAAAGTTGTAGCCCTATCGAGGTTACACGGCTTGGGTATGCCCTAATATCAACAAGCAATTTTGGTAATTCATCAATCGTTACGTGTTCCATGTTCTTTTCAGCAGACTTCTCTATAAACTTTTCAATCCCTGATAATGGATTCTGATCAATTCGCCCCGTAACCTCTGCTAAGTCGTAAATGTCTTTGCATAACCCTCTTACACGTTCACCCATTTTTACAATTGGCGTACCTTTCGTTGGATGTAACTTTTTTTGAGTGGCTTGAATTAGGTCTAACCATTCTTTTTTAGTGATTTTTCTATAGTCACGATTGCCCATTAATGGATAAACATGATTTCTTAATGCACCTTCGTTTCGTGTCCGAGTACCTTTCACCCACGTTTTGCTGTTGCAATACTCAACCGCCAAACTCTTAAAGCTGAATTGATCACTGTTCAATAATGCTTGTTTTTCTTGGTCACGATGCTCTTTCGGGTCAATACCATCGGCAAGCAATCGCCTAGCTTCTGCTGCTTTTTGTCTAGCTAACTTACCACTTACTTCGGGATACGCCCCTAAACCCATGTATGTCCATTTTAAATTACTTGGTTTCTTGTATCTTAATTCCCAACGTTTGTTCCCTTTTGGGTGAACAACAAAATGGAGATTCTCACCGTCATTTACTCTATATTCTTTTAGCTCAGATTCAAGACTACTTAAAGTTGTGTCTTGCATTGGGAATTTTTTAATGTCTGCTTTTTTCATATTGATTCTTGTATGGTGAAAACAAGTGAACTCAAACCATACACGACACCATACAAACACACAAGCTATAAGTTACCCCATACAACACTATATAAAGGCATAAAAAAAGCCCTAACTGTTGATAGTTAAGGCTTTTAGTTTCATGTATCAGTATATAAAGTGATACAAATTTAAGAATATGGTGGAGGTGGCGGGAGTTGAACCCGCGTCCGCCAGCACTACACTCGAGAATACTACATGCTTAGATATCGTCTATTGTTTTAACACCAAGCGACCCGACGAACAGGGTACAAGGCGCGATCCTCTAAGTTTGGTATAAAGCCCCGAGGCTTGACTTTATACGGACTTGTGTGCGTGCGCTTCGGTCGGGTTCACTGACCACAAGTATTCAGTGAAGCGGACAAGCTGCCCTTAGGCAGCTAGAGCGTAAGTTTCGTCGTTTGCGACTATTAAAATGCAAATTTTATTTACGAGAGAAAATGCGCTCTCGGCATGCATCTATGAGCTTCATCACCAGCGTCGAAGCCAATAACACCCCCATATATGAACGGCTATCATAGCATAAATATTGAAAATTGACATCTAAATCTATAAATAAGGGGGTTAATGATTGAAATATAAGCAAGTGTTATAGCTGGATAAAGATGAAAGACTCAATAATTTGTGGATTGGAATTTTTTCAATAATTCAGTTTGATTTAAGCAGAAACAATTAGCCTAAGCATCTGACAACACTGTATCCATACAGTGACACTTTTCGCCACATCATCCCCGATGTGGTTTTTTTATGTCAGAAATCCTCATTAACCCGTTAATAGTTATAGAAAAATATGACTTTGTGGTTGAAATAAAACCAATTATGCATAATGATAACTATTATTCACTTGGTCATTTATTCTAAGGAGTGGATCATGATTGATGTGCAATATTCCCAAAACGTCTCGATACAGCAGTTATCGGATAACGCGTTCTTGTTAAGGGTTAATGATGCAAAAGTCTATCAATATTTATTGAGGCAATGTGGAAAGGGATTTGGTTGGGAGCGTTCCATACAAAAGTCGCAGAGTTTTTTAAATGGTGACATTGAATACCACATCAATGTTTCAGACATTCCTTTGGAAAACTTTGGACGGGACTTTTTTATGCTGGAGCCTGAACTGCTCAATAACATTGCAAAAAGTTAGTACAGAAATTTAAAGGTATTTATTCAGGATAGGTACTTTTTATAACGTAATTCACCCTTTCGCCACATCATATCCCCGATGTGGTTTTTTTATGCCTAAATTCCAGTTTTTAGTTTATAAAAATAAGAATAATAGTTGGCTAATACAGGTGGTGGAGGGTGAATCCATCATTTATATAGGGTGTTTTTGTAATAACTTATATCCTAAAAATGATATTTTATTCTTTGTTTATATCTATTGAGTTTTATGAATAATTAATGGGGTTATCTCAGCTCAAGTATTGGATTGTGGCTGAGCACGATTTAATCCTTTTGTTTTGAATATCTCAATGAAATTCAGGTGTTTGTGTTAAAAATAATTTTAATGCAATGAGTTGGAAGTGAAAAAAGAATGTCGTTAAATTTTTTAATAATGATTTTATAATTTATTCGGGTAAATGTTTCTAATTTTGTTGGGTTAATATTATTAATATAAAAGAAACAGTTTTTATGAACTTTATTACAATAAAGATAAGATTTATATCCTTATATTTTTCAGTGGATGTATTGATTAAAAATATATTTATTAAAATTAATATGGATGAGGAATAAACAATGCGTGCTCTTACTTATCACGGTGCAGAAGATGTCCGTGTCGAAACTGTGGCGGACCCCATTATTCAGGAACCTGATGACATTATTTTACGGGTTACCGCAACAGCGATCTGTGGTTCTGACCTGCATTTATATCGGGGAAAAATTCCCCAGACGGAGCAGGGAGACATTTTTGGACATGAGTTTATGGGCATTGTTGAGGAGGTTGGCTCGGCTGTAACCCATGTTAAAAAGGGGGATCGGGTGATTGTCCCTTTTGTGATTGCATGTGGGCAATGTTTCTTTTGCCAGCTTAACCTGACGGCAGCCTGTGAAAAAACCAACACGGGACGCGGAGCGATTTTAAACAAGAAGCAGATTCCCCCTGGAGCAGCGCTGTTTGGATATAGTCATCTCTATGGTGGCATACCAGGTGGACAGGCTGAATATGTGCGTGTTCCAAAAGCAAATAAGGGACCATTCAAGGTTCCAGGTTCATTGTCTGATGAGAAAGTCCTTTTTCTGACAGATATTTTGCCAACGGCATGGCAGGCGGTCACCAATGCAAACGTCACCACAGGTTCAACCGTAGCGATTTATGGCGCTGGGCCTGTGGGCTTGCTCAGTGCCGCCTGTGCCAAAATGTTGGGTGCGGAGAAGATATTTATTGTGGACCATAACCAATATCGGCTGAAATACGCCGCCGAAACCTATGGTGCCATTCCAGTCAATTTTGAGCAGGTCGATGCGGCTGAATATATTATCCAAAATACAGACAATTACCGTGGTGTGGATGCGGTTATTGATGCGATCGGGTTTGAGGCAAAAGGTAGTGTAATTGAGACCATTCTGACCAACCTGAAACTTGAGGGATCGAGTGGTGCGGTGTTAAGACAGTGTATTGCCGCTGTTCGCCGTGGAGGTGTGGTGAGTGTGCCTGGGGTATATGCAGGACCGATTCATGGCTTTTTATTTGGGGATGCCTTTGACAAGGGGCTGACCTTTAAAATGGGCCAGACCCATGTACACCAGTTCTTGCCCCAATTGCTGGAGTTTATTGAACGTGGTGACTTGTCTCCAGAAGCCATTATTACCCATCGCATGAAACTGGAAGATGCTGCGGAGGGCTACCGTATTTTTGACAAGCGGGAGGAAGAGTGCCGTAAGGTCATCCTCACCCCATAATAATCCAGCCAGCCTTATAACTTTAATAGGGATGGAATTATAAGGCTGGAACCATCATCACCCTACATCTTGGAACGGTTGATTTACAAGAGAGACAATCTGTTAAGCAAATCGGCTATATCTCAACGATGCTTCGCCTTATGCTTTCTGTAGCAACAAAAATAAAAATGGAGATATGAATATGGCTACCCAATTTGTCTTGTCTGTTACAGGTCTTAGTATTGTTCTGGTTCTTTCAGGCTGTACAACATCCTCCAAATATCCAATTACAGAGAGTTATGGTCCACAACCTGTACTGCCTGAACCGCAGTCAACTTTATTGCCTACGGTCAATATTGCACCCGCCAAGGGCTGGCCCAAAGGGAAAATGCCAATTCCAGCGGAGGGTTTAAAGGTTCAGGCTTTTGCACAGGGTCTTGAGCATCCACGCTGGCTATATGTATTGCCGAATGGTGACGTGCTGGTCGCTGAAACAGATGCCCCTCCAAAACCTGATGACAGTAAGGGCATTCGCGGAAAAATCATGAAAATGGTGATGCGGCGAGCAGGTTCATCATTTCCAAGTGCCAACCGTATCCGCTTGCTGCGTGATACAAATGGCGATGGCCTGGCCGACCAGAACACCATATTTCTACAGAATCTAAACTCACCATTTGGGATGGCTTTAGTTGGCAATATGCTGTATGTGGCCAATACTGATGCACTGCTGCGTTTCCCTTATCAAGAGGGTGCCACTCAAATTACAGCGAAAGGCACCAAGGTACTGAATTTACCTGCTGGCAAGCTTAATCACCATTGGACCAAAAATGTGATTGCCAATCCAGCGGGAAGTAAACTGTATATTACGGTGGGGTCGAACAGTAATGTGGCTGAGAATGGACTGGACAAGGAAGTTGGACGGGCGTTGATTCTGGAGTTTGATATTGCCAGTGCGCAGGCAAGGCCATTCGCTACAGGTTTACGCAATCCAAATGGCATGGCTTGGCAACCCCAGAGCGGTAAACTCTGGACCGTGGTCAATGAACGTGATGAGCTGGGGAGTGACCTAGTGCCTGACTATATGACTTCCGTCAGTGAGGGTGCCTTTTATGGCTGGCCGTATAGTTATTATGGGCAGCATGTGGATACAAGGGTAAAGCCACAAAACCCTGCGATGGTTGCACGTGCGCTTAAGCCAGACTATGCACTGGGTAACCATACAGCCTCGTTGGGGCTGGCTTTTTATGCGGCTGAACTTATGCCGCAGTATCGTGGGGGTGCATTGATCGGCCAGCATGGTTCCTGGAACCGTAAACCGCATAGTGGCTATAAGGTGGTTTTTGTACCGTTTAGAAATGGTCAGCCTTATGATCAACCACAGGATGTGCTGACTGGTTTCCTCAGTGACAAGGGGCAGGCTTTTGGACGGCCCGTGGGGGTGGCGGTTGATTTTTCGGGTGCCGTTTTAGTGGCGGATGATGTGGGTGGCATGATCTGGCGTGTGTCACCTGTGGGGCAGACAACTTATGAAAGCCCAATGCAACGGCGTTGAGAGGATACTCTGAGATAAATACTTAGGTGTGCTTTGACGATTTTAAATAATCCAGTTGATACTTTTCAGAACATAGTGCCTTTACCCGAGCCTACAGGGAATAGTCGGGTAAAACACTACAACAGGAACGTGATAAATTCAGGATTGAAGTCCCTCCATCGCTCTCATTCTAATCAGCTTTTTCAGCCAGTTGCATGGTTTTCTTAAGCCGTTTCTGATCGAAGCCTATAAACTCAATCAGGCTGCGGACGAGTCCTGGCGCACTGGCAACCAGCCTATTAATTTTGGGCACAATCACAATATCCTTGCGCTTTTCTATACCCTCAACCAGTTCCGCAACCACAGTTTCAATAGGCACGTATTTCCATATACCTGTATTGCTGTTCCATACCGCCTTGCCCGCTGGGTTAGATTGTACGGCATCCATCATCGGGGTCTGGAAAAAGGTAGGATGAAAACTGCCAACCCCAATATTCAGGTGCCTGAGTTCCAGACGCAGGCTGTCACACAAGGCCCAAACACCCGCCTTGCTTGAGGTATAGTGCGTATTTAAAGGGGAGTGGACAAAAGCGGCCAGAGAGGAAATAGCCAGCAGGTAGCCCTGAGTTTTTTTGACGTGGGGCAGTGCTGAACGGAATGTGCGGAACACACCGTTCAGGTTAATATCAATGGTACGCTCAAAGGTTTCTGGTGGCATGTGTTCAAGTGATGCTGGCGTTCCAACACCAGCATTGGCAATCACCACATCAATCTTGCCAAAATGCTGGACCACATTGGTCATTGCTTTTTCCATACTGTCCAGAGAACAGACATCCGCCACCCAGCCAGCCGCTACCTGACTGCCACCCAGTTCATTTGCCTGTCGCTCCACACTGTTCAGGTCCAAATCAAGCAGCGCCAGTTTTGCGCCTTTCCCCCTTAAAGCCCGTGCTGTTGCCTGTCCAAGACCGCCTGTTGAACCTGTAATCACCACAACCTTGTCTTTTAATTGATATTTACGCATGTTTTTTACTCCATCACACTGCCACGGTACGTTTTAGAAAATCAATCTGGTCTTTGACCACATGCTCAAAGGCATCGCCTACATAGATTTCGAAATGGCCGTATGAGTAAAGCTTGATCTCCTTGTGTGGTGTTCTTTTTGCATGGCGTAAGGTCATTTTTGTAGGGGCAACCGTATCGGTTTCACATACACAGAACAGTACAGGGGCCTTGATTTTTGTGGTTTGACGGCCTGGATAGTAGCGGATAATGTCGAGTGCAAAACGTGCCGCAACATAGTTGTTGTAGTCAGGGTCATTTTTGGTGATTTCCGATAATCCTGAAACAACATCAGCTGCATTCATCAGGGCGGTTTCACCTGGAGCGGCGGATAACGGAACCATAATCGGTGCGTTCCCGAATGCTGCCCCGATGCGGTCACGTACAGCCAAGGCGGTGAGCTTGGCAGAGGTAACGGGGTTCATCGCCAGGCTTGAAGCCAGGCCATCCGTGAATGGGCACTGGGAAATCACCGCACGAATGCCTGAATCCTGTGCGGCAGTTGACAACACATGCCCACCAGAAAAGGATGTTCCCCAAAGAATAATTTTTGAATGGTCTATATTCGGCAGACTACGTGCATAGTTAATCGCCGCTTTCCAGTCCTCAAGCTGGCGTTCAATGTCCAGCAACTGTCTTGGCTGTCCCTCACTGCCCCCAAAGTGGCGATAATCAAAAACCAGACAGGCATAGCCCTCGGCGGTAAAGCGTTCGGCAAATGCAGTCAGACGCATTTTTCTGGTGCCACCCAGCCCATGCGCCATAATGATGATTGGGCTAGGGGTCTGATGGTCTGGACAATATAAATAAGCACTACATCTGATTCCAACTGAATAAAACTGAATATCGGTGGGTTGTGCCAGGTGGTTTAATTTATTGTTCATGACGGTTTTCTCTAGATAGGTGGCTATAACCCTATCTTCAGGAAAAACGGAGTAATTAGCTTGACGAGAGCCGCCATGTCACTTGATATTTTGCGCCAAAATATGCATTCAGCTTTTATTCAACATGAGAAAAGTTCGTATCGAAGCTATCAGAGTTTTCTGCCCATCATAAAAATTGCCATATTTTGATAACGCCTGTCCGTTCTTCCTTTATAGACTCAAAAATGATCAAGGAAGGAGATCAGTATGGCAGAAGAAAATAAACTCCAGAAAGGAAGTCTAGGGCTGTGGTACGTGGTGTTTTTTGTTGTTGCCGCCGCCTCGCCCTTAACTGGCGTTGTCGGTGCCTTGCCTGTGGCCTTTATGGCGGGCAATGGTGCAGGGGTGGCAGGGACATTCATTGTTGCAGGCGCATTGCTGCTTATCTTTAGTTTTGGTCTGGTGGCAATGAGCCGCTATGTGGTCAATGCAGGTGCATTCTATTCCTATATCGTACAGGGACTGGGCGTGACCTGTGGGTTGGCGGGCTTTAATGTCGCACTACTGGCCTACGCCGCAATGCAGCTGTCATGCAGTGCCATGTTCGGTTTCTTTACGGAGCAGTTTGTCACCCGACATCTTGGGATCAGTTTGCCGTGGTGGGGATATGCCGCCTTGATGCAGTTGCTGGTAATTGCATTGGGCATTGCCAAGGTAGAGATTGGTGGCAAGGTGCTTGGCATACTGATGCTGCTTGAAATCGCCATTGTCCTGTTGATGGATCTGGTGTTTATGACTCGACCAGTCTCATGGGAGTTTAGTTCTTTTCAGCCGAGCACGGTTCTCAATGGTAATTTTGGCATCGCCATGGTGTTTGCAATCTGTTCTTTCATTGGTTTTGAGGCAACCGCAATTTATGCGGAGGAATGTCGGGAACCTAAAAAAATCGTCGCCAAGGCAACCTTTACCGCCGTTATCCTTATTACTGTGTTCTACGCACTAACCGCATGGGTGTTTGTACAGTATACAGGTGCCAATAATATTGTTGCAGAGGCAGCCAAAGACCCAGGCGTTTATGTCTACAATGTTGCGGAACAATTGCTGGGTGGTTGGTCAGTTGACCTGATTTCGATCCTGTTGATCACCAGCCTGTTTGCAGCAACCCAGGCCTTTCACAATTCATTGTCCCGTTATCTATTTACCATTAGCCGTGATGGTTTGCTATGGTCAAAACTGGCAAAAACCCACGCCACCTATAAAACACCCTATATCGCCAGTATTGCGCAGGGCATCTTTATGATTGTTGCACTGGTGATTTTTGGATTACTTCAGCTTGATCCAATGATCAATATTTTCGCATGGGCATCGGTGCTGGGCAGTATGGCCATTCTGGTGTTGCAGATCGGTGTTTCATTCGCTGTCATTAAATATTTTCAACAACATAAAGACCTGCCTGTGTCGATCTGGAGCCGTTTGATTGCCCCGATCATTTCCGCACTGGGTATGTTGCTGATGCTGTATGTGGTGATTGGCAATTTGGAAATGTTGAGCGGTTCTTCTTCGCCAGTGGTGCTGTTTTTACCGTGGTTACTGCTTGCCTGCATGCTCATTGGCATGATCACGGCCCGTATACTGAAACATATCAATCCTCAAAAATATGCAAATGTCGCAGACATTGTCACTCATTCTTAATGTCAGAATTGACAAGGAGTTTAACGTATGAATAGTTCAGTGGTTCAAAAAAATGATTACCAATTCTGGCATCCAATGACTCATCCAAACAACTGGGTAAACAAGGCGCCATTGCGAATCGTCAAGGGTGATGGACTGTTTGTCTGGGATGACAAAGGCCGCAAAATGCTGGATGGCTTTGCTGGGTTGTGGTGTGTCAATGTTGGCCATAATCGTTCAGAAGTCAAACAGGCAATTAGCCAGCAAATGGATGAGTTGGCCTACTACCAACTGTTTGATGGAGTGAGTCATCCAAAAGCTGAAGCCTTGTCCAATAAACTGATTGACATGACGGCTCAGGAGGATATGGCACGGGTTTTATATGGTACGGGTGGCTCAGATGGGGTTGAAACCGCCCTAAAAGTTGCGCGCCAATACTGGATTTTACAGGGACAGCCACAGCGTACCCGTTTTATCTCTCTGAAAAATGCCTATCATGGCGTGCATTTCGGTGGCACATCCGTGGGGGGCCTGTCCATTTACCGCATGAACTATGGTCCTGTGCTGGAGGGCTGTTCACAAATTGAGTCACCGTGGCTGTATCGCAACCCATGGAACTGTGATGATCCAGAACAACTGGGACGTCTAGTTGCCGAGCAACTGGAACGTGACATTCTCTACTATGGCCCAGACAGTGTGGCTGCATTCATTGCTGAACCTGTGCAGGGCGCAGGTGGGGTGATTGTACCGCCAGCCAATTTCTGGCCTTTGGTTCGCCAGATTTGTGATAAATATGGAATTTTACTGATCGCTGATGAAGTGGTGACGGGCTTTGGTCGTAGCGGCAATATGTTCGGCTCACGCGGCTGGGGCGTAAAACCTGACATCATGGTGTTTGCCAAGGCCCTGACCGCAGGCTATGTGCCACTGTCAGCAACTTTGATCAATCACCGAATTGAACAGGCCTTTTTACAGAACAAGGATCATCGTGGCATTTTGATGCAGGGTTATACCTATGGTGGGCATCCATTGGGTTGTGCGGCAGGACTGGCAGTTCTGGATATTGTGGAAAAAGAAGACCTGCCTGCCAATGCCGCCAAAATGGGCGATAGCCTGTTGACCCAGCTAAAAACCTTTGAGGAAAAATTTCCATCTGTGGGCAATGTACGTGGCAAGGGCTTGATGCTGGCGATTGATCTTGTATCAGACAAAAACACCCGTGAATCTATCGCACCTGACAACAATCTGGCTTGGCGTATTACCGAGGCATGTCGTGATGCGGGTGCCGTAGTGCGTCCAGTTGGACCGAAAATTGTGCTTGCGCCACCTTTGGTGCTTGATCAGGCGGGCTGTGATCTCTTGGTCAATGCACTACAGACCGCGTTTGAACAGGTTGACCGATAAAACCAGAGCTTCACTAGCTCAATTAAGGATCGGGTGTTGGCTTTATCAGCACCCTAATCCTGTTTATCTTGATTTATATTGCTGAAAAATATAATTTTTAAAGGTGTAATATGCATATTCTTGTTTTGGGCGCAGGGGTGATTGGCACAACCACTGCCTATTACCTTGCTAAGGCAGGACATGAAGTGATTGTGGTTGACCGTCAGCCTGATGTTGCCCTTGAAACCAGTTTTGCCAATGCAGGCCAGATTTCCCCAGGCTATGCTTCACCTTGGGCTGCGCCTGGCATTCCATTAAAAGCCTTTAAATGGCTGTTTCAGCATCATGCGCCTTTACGGCTGAAGCTGACAGGTGACATTTTTCAGTATCGCTGGATGCTGCAAATGCTGGGTGAATGCACGAAAAACCGATATAAGATCAATAAGGAACGCATGGTACGTTTGTCTGAATATAGCCGTGATTGTCTGGATGAACTACGACAGGAAACAGGCATCCATTTTGATGAGCGCCAGTTGGGTACTTTGCAACTGTTCAGGAAACAGGAACAGCTGGACAACGCTGTGAAAGATACCGAGGTGCTGAAAGAAGAGGGTGTTCCTTATCAACTGCTGGACAAACAGGGTGTGATTGAGGTTGAACCTGCCTTGGCGCATGCACAGGTTGATTTTGTGGGCGGATTGCGCCTGCCGAATGACCAGACAGGCGATTGCCAAAAATTTACCCAGAAAATTGCGCAGTATGCCAAAGAGCTAGGGGTACAGTTCCGCTTGAATAGTCGTATCCAGTCGATTCAGTCAGATCAACAAAAAATAAGCAAGGTGATACTGGAAGATGGTTCACAGCTCACCGCGGATGCCTATGTGATGGCGTTGGGGAGCTATAGCCGTGATATGTTGAAACAACTGGGTTTATTTGCACCAATTTATCCGCTCAAAGGTTATTCCATTACTACCGCCATTAAAAATGCGGAAATGTCTCCTGTGTCTACCATTCTGGATGAAAGCTATAAAATCGCACTGACCCGTTTTGATGACCGTATTCGGGTGGGGGGCATGGCGGAAATTAGCGGTTTTGATTTATCCCTGCATACCGAACGTGAAAACACCCTGAAAATGGTGTTACAGCAACTTTTCCCCTTGGCGAGTTCGATGGAGCCAAGCAATTTCTGGACGGGCTTGAGGCCTGCAACTCCCGATGGCACGCCAATTGTCGGTAAAACACCTTATAGCAACCTGTTTATCAACTCAGGTCATGGCACACTGGGCTGGACCATGGCATGTGGTTCTGCGCGTTTGTTGAGTGACATCATTTCCCAAAAGCCGACACAGATTCGTAGTGAGGGACTGGATATCTACCGTTACCAGAGCTAAATTTGAGTTTTTTCTCATATCAGTTGACCATAAATATTCAATATTTTTTAGGCGAAATGTGCTTGGATATACATTTGAAATAATTACATTTAAAGACTTGCCAATTAGGTGATTCGTTTTACAATAAAAACAGGACTGGGTTTTTTATTTAAACCTAACTATAAGATATTTTTACATTTTTAGGTCAAAGCGAGGCACGGATGTTAGTCGTTGAACCAGATGTAAATTCAGGTTTGCTGCATGCCTTTCAAATTCGGGAGTCGTTGCAGCATACCCAGATTTTAAAGGACTGGTCGCTATCCTATAACCAGCTTTCCTCAGGCCATTTTGAAAGCCACTTAAATGAACTCTGGCTGGATGACATTCAAATCTATGAAGAAAAAATCAGTCCCTCGATTTTCCAGAGTGGCGAAGGCAAAGCCGACTCACTGTGTCTAGGCGTGTTTTCCAACCTGTCCGACCCAGCCCTGTGGATGGGGCAGGCATTACAGGGTTCAGAAATTATTTCACTTTGTCAGGGTGGTGAAATCATGATGCGGACACCACCGCAGTCGTCTTTTTTGTCGCTGAGTCTGCCCATGTCTTTACTGGCCGAGGCAGGAGAGATTCCACAGGGTGCAAGCATGTTGACCCATCAACCCTTGGCACAGGAAATTTATTGCAAACTTTCGGTTTTATTAAATCAGCTCTCCAGACTTCACACAACAAACCTGGCCAGTATGCAACAGGCAAAATCCGAGATTCTGGATCTGGGCTTTCAGTATGTTCAGGCCTTGCAACAGCAACGCAACGAGATTCGGACCTCTGCACGTAAGGCCAAGATTGTGGTGCAGCGTGCACTCGATGCCATGCAGTCCTGCCATGATAACCCACCCACAATGGATGAGTTGTGCCAACTGACCTATACCTCCCGCCGTACCTTGCAGAACTGTTTTGAGCTGATCACGGGGCAGAGTCCTGCACAGTTCCTGAAACATTTACGTTTGAATGGGGTAAGGCGCACCTTTATCCAGAATGCTGAATCGGTGTCGGTCAGTGAGGTGGCGAGTGAATGGGGATTCTGGCATTTATCGCAATTTGCCACAGACTATAAAAAGTTGTTTGGTGAAACGCCGTCACAAACATTGGCGCAGTGTAAATAGGTCGTATTTTTTGTTTGGTCTTGGAATGAGATAACAATAAAAAGAGAAAGAATTATTTTTAGAAACTTTATTGAAAAAGGGTTAATTTAAAAACACCAAAGCCAGTCAGTTGACTGGCTTTATGTTGTGGATTGATCGGTTCAATGTGCTAAGGAGTTTGCCTGCCCACTGTTTTGATGTTTACGGAACTTGCCATTCAATAGGGTCACCAGAACCAAGGAGATGACAAACATCGCCATGGCATACATGATTAGGGTGTTAAAGCTTGCGGTTTGTTCAATAATCTGGCCTGAGATGCCAGGGCCAACGCCCATACCAATCGCAATCATCAAGCTGACATATTTCATAATGCTGCCTGTATGATCCATCATGGCGAGGCTGGCAAGGATAAATGGGAATGTAAACATCCATGCAAACTTGAACACCACAATTGAGGTCATAAAGGTCGATGCTGCAATGGTGCCGAGCATGAGGAACAGGGAAATAAAGAACAGGATAAAGCCAATAATCACCACCACAATACGGCTGACCCGATGCCCAATAAAGGTGGCAACAAAACAGCCCAAAATTCCAAATAAGGTGGCAAAGGATAAATAGCCATTAATGGATGCTTCTGGAATGTTGGAGTTCAGGCCAATACTGGTCAGGAATGTCCAGATACTGCTGATCGACATAAAGAAAGACAGCACCGATGCAACCCCAATAATGCTCCAGATGATGGAAAGGCTGGATGGATGGTTGGCATGCTGTTCGGTTTGCTGGGGTGCCTGCGGAACTTCATTGCTGAACTGTTTATAAAAAGGTGTTGCGATCAGCATCAGTACAATCAACAACACAAAGAATGCCTTTAAACCAAACTGGGCGAACAGGTGTGGCAATACCAGAATGGCGAGGGCACCAAAAATGGTTTGTCCAAGCAGCCACAGGGCAAAGGTTCGGGCAGGTTTGGAGGTCATGCTACATGCTGCCATGGTGACAATCATGATGCTGCCAGCCGCAAAGGCAGCGGATGAACGGGCCAGCACCAGCGTGGTCAGGCTATTGGCAAACAGGGACAGGAAATTTCCCAGTATAAATAGCAAAATAAACACTTTCATGACTTTTTGCGGTGAATAGCGTTTTGCCCAGTAAATCGCAGGTAAAGCGGCAACCCCCATAAAGATTTGTTCATAGAAGAAGAACGTGCCGACCTGTGATGGCGCAAACTGCCATTCAGTTGCAAGTTGATAGGCCAGTACAGGCGTGGTCATCATCACCAGTGGGCCAATGGCGGCAAACAGGCACAATGCAAAAATATGTCCCTTGGAATCAAAAAAAGCCTGAGTATTCATAATTTTTCTCCCAAGTTTTTGGTCTTTTTGCTGCGCCATTCAGTCTTGAATCGGGTGAAATGAAAAATAGGTAAGAAATACAGCCGTTCAGCACGATATTGGGTTTGCCTGTCTGGAACCACCCAGACATAACACATCCGATCTAACATGACATACTCCTTGAAGCCGTTTGCTTCCTTGCAATGAAGCGTTGAGTTATGGGGTTGAATTTATTTTTTGCGCGAGCTGATCAATCAGCTGTTTCTGGAACTGGTTAAAGGGGGCGCTGGGTTGCTGTAATTTGAGCAGGTCAATACATGGATCTTCAACGCTGGTTCTGATACCACTCAGCGCCTCAACCACCGCCAAGCCACAGAATGGAACATAGGATTCGGCATAGCCTCCCTCATGCACCATCACCAGTTTGCCCTGACATAGCTTTTCAGCTGCCTGTTTGGTCAGTTCGGCCAGACGGCGGAAAGTTTCACTGGTCAGTAACAGACGGGCGAGTGGATCGAATGCATTGGCGTCATAGCCACAGGCGACAATGATCATGTCGGGTTGGAACTTTTCCAGTGCAGGCAATACAATGCTTTCAAAGGCATACAGATAGGCTTCATCGCCACAGCCTGGCAACAGTGGAATGTTGATGTTATAGCCCAGTCCTTTTCCCTCACCCAGATCGTCAGCGCCGTGGTAGCCAGGCGGGAAGCAATGTTCCTGATGCAGGGAAATGGTCAGTACATCATCCCGTTCATAATAGATATGTTGCGTTCCATTGCCGTGGTGTACATCCCAATCAATCACCGCGACCTTGTTTAGGCCAAATTTGGCTTTGGCCCGTTCAATGGCAATGGGGATATTGGCAAGGAAACAGAAACCCATGGGTTTGTCTGGCAGGCAGTGATGACCAGGTGGACGTGAAAGGGAGTAGGCATTCTGTAATTCACCGAGCAATACCTTTTCAACCGCCTCACAGGCAAGCCCTGCCGAAACTTTGGCAATTTCATAGCTGCCAGGGCCAATGGGTGCATGTTCATCCAGCAAGCCACCGCCCTGATCACTTAGATTTTTAAATTTGCTAAGATAGTGCTGGGGATGAACACGTAATAGGTCTTCCTCTGTGGCGGGAGAGGCCGAACGGGCATCCAGCTGTCTGGTCAGGCCAGACACATCCATTAAGTTCTTAAAGCGGCGTTTTGATTCAGGTGATTCCGCGTGTGCTGCACTTGATGGAGCCTGTACCCAGCCACCGACTGGCAATACCGTTGCATGTAGGCCTGTGGTGTGCCAGAAACACCACTCATCAAAGAAAAATCCAGTTTGCTTCTGTTCCATTTTTAACTCCATCTATTTTTATAAAAATCCCGTAATATGGGATATATAGTACTTTATTGAGAAATAAACAATAGTAAAAAGATAAAAATTCTTATATTTCGATAAAAAATTTAAAAATTCTATATTTTGGTGCAGCCTGCACAATCATACAGCACCATTTTGCATTACAATAATGCATAAATATTGAAAAATACCGTAATGTGTAAATATTTAAAAATATGTGTTGTTTTTGTGATTATTTAAATATATAAAATCCCATAATATGGAAAAAATTGTTTTTCATAGGTTGAAACCCCAAAGATGACATCGCCTCACATACATTCAGGGTGGACTGATGAGGCAAACAACAAGGATGAAAAGGAGAAGAATATGAAATATTCAGTTTTAGCTGCCATGCTGGCTCTAGGATGTGGACAGGCGGTACAGGCAGATACAGGAACATCAGCTCCAGCAGCATTTATGGATCAGTTTTCTGTACATGGAACTTTAACCTTATCCTCAGATTACCGTAGTCGTGGTTTTTCTAAGTCGAGCCATAAGCCATCGGTACAGGGAGGGATGATTCTGGCGCATCAGTCAGGTGCCTACTTGATGCTATGGGGGGCAAGTGCCACTACACCCAATGGCGGCAGTATGGAGGCCGATGCCATCGTAGGTTACACATGGCGTATTGATGACAAGAACAGCCTGGACTTCTTTTATGCGGATGTGAATTACCCAGGAGGAGATTTCAGTCCAAATGGTAAGTCTGCTGATTTTGGTGAATATGGTGTGATGTATAAGCGCACAGGCACACTGGTTGCTCAGGATAACTTGAGTGCGGCAGTTTACTATTCTCCAGAATATCTGTTTGGCTCAGGTAACGAGTATTACTTTAGTGGAGAATACAGTTTCCCTGTGGTTGAAAACGTACGGTTGTTTGGTTCAGCGGGCTATACCAAACAGGACAGCGTTGCTGAGTTCCAGCTAGGTTCGGTTCCCGATGGCAAAAAAGACAATTACTTCGACTACAAGGTGGGGGTACGTGGTGACTATAAGGGCGTAACCACTGAACTGGCCTGGGTAGGCAATAATATTGACAGCCAGTTTGATATGTACGATGACCGTCTATATGTCAGTGTGACCAAGAATTTCTAAACGCTGTGGCTCCTCTTTGTGAGGTGGGTAGGATGGTTTGGCTGCCTCACTTTTTTAGGGAGTGAAGTATTACTGAAACGGGTAATAGGTCCAAAGGAGAACTCATGCAAGTTAAGGAATTTGATTATATTGTCTGTGGTGCGGGATCGGCTGGCTGTGTGGTCGCCACACGTCTGATTGAACAGAATAAGGGAACAGTATTATTGCTCGAAGCAGGCGGCAGTGATCAGGACTTTAATTACAAGATTCCAGCAGGTATTCCCGTGGTGATCAACTCCACCTGGAACTATACCACTGAACCCGATGCCCGAACCCATCATCGGGAAATGTCCTGTGCGCAGGGCAAGGTTTTGGGTGGCAGTAGCTCCGTCAACGGCATGATTTATCTGCGTGGACAGGCTGAAGACTACGATGAATGGGCCGATGTGTATGGCTGCACAGGCTGGGATTTTCAGTCCATTCTGCCTTATTTTAAAAAATCTGAAAACAATGAAAGCCTGTCAGGTGAGTATCACGGTACACAAGGGCATTTTGTGATCAGTGACACCCGACTCAAACATCCTTTAACACGTGCCTTTATCAAGGCGGGACAGGAACTGGGCCTGCCTTATGTGAATGACTTCAATGGACAGTCACAACAAGGTGTAGGTTTTTATCAGCACAACATCAAAAATGGCGAACGTGGCAGCACTTCAAGAACCTATCTGGCTTCGGTACGCCACAATCCACAATTAACAGTGCAGTTGAATACACAGGTGGAGAAAGTTCTGGTTGAGCAGGGCAAGGCCACTGGAATTGAATGCCGAATTAATGGCACCAATACAGTCATTAAAGCCAGAAAAGGTGTGGTACTCAGTTCAGGTTCAATCGGCTCAGCAAAAATCCTGCTCCTTTCAGGCATTGGGCCGAAAGAGCATCTGGATAGTCTAGGGATTGAGGTCAAGCAGGACCTGCCAGTCGGAAAAAATTACCACGACCATCTCCACACTTCAATCAATGCCACTATTAAGCGTCCAATTTCCCTGTTTGGTGAAGACAAGGGGCTGAAACGCTATAAGCATGGTTTGCAGTGGCTCCTATTTAGGGAGGGGGTGGTTGCCTCCAGCGTATTGGAGGGTGGTGCATTTATGGATAGCAACCATGAGGGCCGTCCCGATGTACAGGCCATGTTCCTGCCTGTTCTGGATGTGTTTGATGACCCAAGTGGTCAGGGTAAAAACTATACCCATGGCATTACCCTGAAAATGTGTCATTTACGGCCTAAGTCGAGGGGACAGCTTTATCTCCGTAGTAAAAACCCAGATGATGCGGTTAGGATCGAGGCCAACTTGCTGGAACATCCAGATGATTTAAAAGGTCTAATTCGGGCCACCCAGTTCGGTCTGGACTTGCTACAGCAACCCTCATTATCCAATGAAATTGACGAGGTTTTTGCCCCTGACCACACGGTAAAACGGGATGATGTAGTGGCCTTGGAAAGCTTTGTACGGGAATATTGCAAAACCACCTATCATCCTGTAGGAACCTGTCGAATGGGGCAAAGTCCGCAGGATTCGGTGGTGGACTTAAACCTGAAAGTACATGGAATTGATCAGCTCAGTGTGATTGACTGTTCAGTATTTCCATCCATTCCGAGTGCCAATACCAATGCGCCAACGGTTGCCATTGCTGAAAAAGGTGCGGATTTATTGATTCAGCACAGCTAAAGCCATGTGGTTTGATTTATTTTAAAAGTGAATTTACGGCTGTTTATTTAAATAGAAGTGACAGCCGTAGACTGGATATGAGTTGTTATTCCAGATGCTCAACCTCTTCCCGTTGAATCTGTTCCTCATTGACCTCAATTGGCGTATTCACTGATTTAGGCGAGGACACAATGGATTTGGTCAGGTTTTTTGCGGTTTCCAATAAAATCTCAATAATGGTTTCCTGACGCAATAAATTAAATTGTTGATCAGACCCCACCACACAGACGCTATAAGTCACTTCCTTTGAATCAAAATCTGAAAAGATTGGCGCTGCAATCCCGATATTACCGATATTCAACTCGTTATTGGTGGCACAGTAGCCATCCTTACGAATGGTCTTGGCAATTTTCAGCACTTCCTCAAGTGAATAAGGGTTTTGTGGGTCTTTAGAAATTTGAGTCTCATAAAGCTCCCTGATTTTTTTAATGCTTCTATAAGAGGTGAGAACCTTGGCCTGTGCGCCCCTGAACAGCGGTAAAGGTCGCCCACGACCAAAGCTAAAGTGCATTTCATTGTTGGGGCTTAGAATAAAGGTGTTGATGATCTTGCTGTCATAAAACGCGCTGACAAAAACGGTAAGGCCTGTAATCTGGCTTAAATTTTCCAGATAGGGACGACCTGTGCTGAGCACAGGGTCATATTTTCGCATCATCCAGTCCAGCTCAATCACACGGGGACCCAGCGCATAACCACCTGGCCCACGCTTGGCAATCAGTCCCGCATCACATAGTTCTTTTATATAGCGATAAGATGAAGTTCTTGATAAATCAAATTTTTGCGCGATAAGTTCAGCATCAATTTCTAATTGTTCAGGGCCAAACAGGTTAAGTACGTTCAGTATCCTGGCCAGACTGCTATTCATATTGTCTCGATTAAAACTGCAAATTATTTTTCATATCTTTCACCAGTTATGCAGTCTGGTCAATTGAAATGTTAAAAAATATAAAAAATCCCGTAATATGAAAATAATTGTTGAAATTATAAATTTTATGTTTTATAAATCTCTTAATAAGGGAATAATTAATTTTTGGTGAGAGAGATGATCGGTGCGGAATACTTTGTAAAAACGGCTGCGCAACTTGGCTTTGAATATTGTTTTGCCAATCCAGGAACCACAGAAATTCCGATGGTTGCGGTGATGGAGTCAGAAACAAGAATTAAGCCAGTGCTGTCTCTCTTTGAGGGGGTATGTTCTGGGGCGGCTGACGGTTATGGTCGTGTGGCGGCAAAACCTGCCTTGACCCTGACACATCTGGGACCTGGTTTCGCCAACAGTATGGCAAACCTGCACAATGCCCGCCGTGCCAATACCCCAATCGTTAACATCATTGGTGATCATGCTTCATGGCATGTCAACTATGATCCACCGTTAGCCAGCGATATTGAAAGCATGGCGAAAACTGTGTCAGGCTGGGTGCGTATGACCCGTAATGCCAACAGTATCGGTGATGATTTGCAGGATGCAATGAAAGCGGCCTGGCAAGCCAAGGGACAAATTGCCACCCTAATTTTACCAATGGATTTTCAGGCTCAACAGATTCAGGACTTGGGTAAAAAATTCCATGTGGCTGCACCACAACGTCATTTTGTTGCCACTCAGGTTGAAGCGGTGGCAAAACAGTATCAACAGGGCAAATCTCTGGTGTTTATTGTCGGTGATACTGGCGTAAACGAAGAGGGATTGAAAGCGGCAGGACGTTTGGCAAATCTGGATCGAGTCAAGATGTTTGCCGAAACATTCCCTCGGATTAGCCATCGTGGCGGTGGCTTGCCTGATCTGGACCGTTTGCCGTACTTCCCTGAAAAAGCCATTGAAGTACTGGAACAGTATGATTATGTGGTGTGTGCAGGCGTGATTGACCCGATCAGCTATTTTGGTTATGAGGGCTTGCCATCCCGTTTGGCGGAACCCGACCGTTTACTGTATTTGGTAGATGTGGGTGAGGATGTGCCTGCGGCACTGAATGCACTGGCCGATGAACTAAATGCACCCGCCTTTGTTGCTGTTCCAGCTAAAGCCATCGAGTTGCCCCCTGCACAGGCTGAACTCAGTCCAGCATCGGTTGCCAAAGTATTGGCTGCCAGTTTGACTGAGGACTGTATTGTATCCATTGAGGGTGGAACCTGTGGCTATCCATTTTTTACCGCCTCCAATGATGCGGTCAAACATCGGGTGATTACCAATACAGGTGGTGCCATTGGACAGGGCATCCCCGCAGGCTTTGGTGCGGCACTGGCTGAACTTGGCAATCGGGTGTTCTGTTTACAGTCTGATGGTAGTGCCCAGTACACCATTCAAACATTATGGAGTATTGCCCGTGAAAATCTGCCGATCACGATTTTAATTGCGGCCAACCACCGTTATGCCATTTTACAGAATGAGCTTCGTCGCTTTGGCGTAGAGAAGTTTAGTGAAACGGCACTGTCCCTGACTGAACTGAATCAACCTAAAATCGACTGGACGGCATTGGCACAGGCTTATGGGCTTGAGTCTACCGTGACCCGAACCAATCAGGAATTACAAGCGGCATTGACCCGAAGCACTCAATCAATGCAACCCCACCTAATCGTAATGGAATTATGAGGTATTCAACATGGCTTTAAATACGGTTTTTCCAGAAGTACATAATTTTTTATCTAAACCAACGCAATTGTTTATTGGTGGTCAATGGGTCGATGCGGTGAGCAAGCAGACCTTTGAGGTTGAAAATCCAGCCACCCAGCAGGTGATTGCGCATGTGGCAAAAGGTGATGCTGCCGATGTTGATCTGGCGGTGGAGGCTGCCAACAAGGCGTTTAAAACATGGCGTTATGAGATTCCAGCCACCCGTGCCAGATTATTGTTTAAGTTGGCAGATTTGGTTGAGAAGCATACTGAGGAACTGGCACAAATCCTGACACTGGATAATGGTAAGCCATTACTGTATTCACGCCATGAGTGTGGTGCGGCAGCGCATATCCTGCGTCACTTTGCAGGTTTTGCCACCAAGGTTGAGGGCCGTCAGGTGCCTGTTTCAGGCGCACCAAATGGCGCATTCCTGAACTATACCTTGCGTGATCCTGTGGGCGTGTGTGGCCTGATTGTACCGTGGAATTTTCCACTGACCATGTGTATCTGGAAGCTTGCGCCAGCAATGGCGGTGGGTTGTACCGCCATTCTCAAACCTGCCGAGCAAACCCCACTGATTGCGGTGCGTTTGATGCAGCTTTTTGAGGAAGCGGGCTTCCCAGCAGGTGTGGTCAATCTGGTGACAGGCATGGGTATTGATGTGGGGCAGCCGCTGAGTGCACACATGAATGTCAATAAGGTGGCATTTACAGGTTCAACCATGGTGGGTAAAGCCATTGCCCAGCAGGCGACCTCCAATATGAAGCGTGTCACGCTGGAACTGGGTGGGAAATCACCCAATATCATTTTACCAGATGCTGACTTGAGCAAGGCGATTCCAGGCGCAGCGCAGGCGATTTTCTACAATCAGGGTCAGGTCTGTACCGCAGGTTCTCGCTTGTATGTACATGAAAAAGTGCTGGATGAAGTGCTGGATGGTTTATGCAAACAGGCACAGGGCATGAAGATTGCCAATGGTCTGGATGAAGCATCGACCATGGGGCCACTGGTGTCTGAACGTCAATATGACCGAGTCAATCGCTATATCGAGCAGGCCTTGGCAGATGGCGCTGAGTTGCTGACAGGTGGCAAGCGTCCAGAGGGCTTTGATAAGGGCTATTACCTTGAGCCGACCATTTTTCTTGACCGTGAAGAAAAAGCCTGTATCTCCAAAGAGGAAATTTTTGGCCCTGTGCTGACTGTGATGAGCTGGTCGGATACTGACGAACTGGTCGAGCGTGCCAATAACTCAATTTATGGACTGGCGGCAGGCATCTGGACGCAGGATTTATCACAGGCACACCGCATTGCTGCACAGCTTGAAGCGGGTTCGGTGTGGGTGAATTGCTATAACGTGGTTGATCCCGTGTCGCCATTCGGTGGTTATAAACAGTCAGGCTGGGGCCGTGAAATGAGCCATGACGTGATTGAAGCCTATACCGAAACCAAAAATGTGTGTGTGAATTTGTACTAATCAGAGCATAGAGAAAAGGATTAAAACATGGATTTAGAGCTAAAAGACCGAGTGGCGATTGTAACTGGCGGTGGCATGGGCATTGGTAAGGATGTTGCCCGTTTTCTGTCACAGGAGGGCTGTAAGGTGGTGATCTGCGCCCGTCGTATGAGCTATCTGGAAGAGGCGGCCAAAGAAATCTCTGCTGAGACTGGTAATGAGGTGTTGCCATTGTTCTGTGACACCACCGATATGCAGACGGTACAAAGTATGGTCGATCAAACCATGCAGCATTTTGGTCGTATTGATATTTTGGTCAATGGCGCAGCAGCGCCGTCAGGTGTGGTACGCAATGATATTGAACACGCTGAAGACCATGAATTGCTGGGTGATCTGGATACCAAAGTTATCGGTTATTTCCGTTGTACCAAGGCCGTTACCCCACATATGAAAAAAGGCGGCTTTGGTCGGGTGATTAATATCGGTGGTTTAACAGGTCGTGGCAGTAAGGTGATGTCGGGTATGCGTAACCTTGCGATTGCCCATATGACCAAAACCCTGTCAGACCAGCTTGGGCCATCTGGCATTACGGTTAACCTGATTCATCCTGGGGTGGTGGATACGCCGCATATTCAGGAACTGTATGAACGTGAGGGCGTGAAGCAGAACAAAACGCCTGAACAGGTGCGTCAGGGTTATATTGAGAATACGCCAATCCGCCGTACCCTTGCACCGATTGAAATGGGTTATCTGATTGGCTTCCTTGCCTCGCCTAAAGCGGGAGCGATTACGGGCGAGTCCATCGGGATTGATGGTGGCCTGACACGTGGCATCTTTATCTAAGGGAGAGCGGTTATGTCAAATGGAACATGGTTGGTTGCCACCGTTGGTCAGGCGGTCATCCGTAGTGGCGATGATGGTAAGTCATGGCACCGTCTGGGTGTCGGGCAAGACTTGGAGTTTGATGCCATTACCCGCTCTCTGTCACAAGACCCTGAGCAACATGAAATCATTTATGCAGGCACGGATATTGGTCTCTGTGTCAGCCATAACTGTGGTGGTAAATGGGAGCAAATGGATACCCCATTTAATGGACAAACCGTCTGGAAAGTTGCGGTTGACCCACAAAACCGACAAAGAATCTTTGTGGGGACAGGCGCACCCTCCCGTGCAGTGCTATGGCGGACGCTGGATGGTGGCAAGAGCTGGGATCGGGCACCTGTTGAAATTCCAGAGTTCTGTGAAGGAGTAAACCGTCCTCGCTTATTAGCATTTGCCTATGACCCAACCGATGCCAATAAAATCTGGTTCGGTCTGGAAGAAGGTGGCTTGTTTCACTCACAGGATGGTGGTGATACATGGCAGCGTTTAGATGACCGTTTACTTTGGGACTTTAACTCCGACATTCATACCATTGCGGTATTGCCAAACTACGGTCAAAAAGTGGTGGTGGTGGTCTGTGTCAATGCGGTGTACCGCAGTTTTGATGATGGACAGACATGGACAGGAATTATTGCCAAGGAAGAATTTGGCCTGTACTACATTCGAGCCATGTCAGCGCATCATCAAACACAGGACAGGGTCTATCTAAGCATTTCCGATGGTACGCCAGGCACCACCAGTAAGATTCTGGTATCCAAAGATGCCGCTGCAACATGGGAAGTGTTACCGTTACCGCAGCAACCTAACTCATGTATCTGGGCAATTCAGCAGAATTTTAACAACCCTGATCAGGTGATTGCAGGCACCAAATATGGTCATCTGTTCATCAGTGAAAATGGTGGCAATAGCTGGGTCAAGCAATGGCGTGAATTTAGTGAAATTGCTGATGTGCTATGGACACCTGCACAAACTGAAATCAAGGCATTGCATCAGTCGGTGATTCAAAAATAAGGGGAACCAGAAGATGAAAATCAAGGTATTGCGTACCCATCTTTCACTGTTTGTTCGTGATCCAGAACTGTCGGCCAAATGGTATGCCGATGTGCTAGGTATGGTTGAGCATGCCCGTGGCCCTGCATGGGTGATGATGAGTTTTGGCATCAAGCACCATGACATTGCCCTGATCAAGGCTGCTCCCGATGCACAGCAGGGCGGACTCGGCTTGCAGCACTATGGACTGGAAATCGAGGGCACATTTGAAACCCTGCAAAAACTGCATGGCATGCTGATCCAGAAAGGCGTTGAGGTGGTTAAGACTACAGACCATGCAGTGGGAAATGGCCTGTATTTCAATGACCCTGATGGCAATCGTCTGGAGTTCTTTCTGGAAACCATCCATGACGATGCTGAGGCGATCAAGGCTTTTCATGATGCGGGTGCGCCAAGCAACCCAATTGAAATTAAACCTATTTTTTAAACGGTTCTGATATGAAACAAGCAAATTTTGAACATTACCATATCCGTAAATGGTACAGCTTTGTAGAAGAAACGCTGGCGAATGAAAGTGGTGTGCTGGCAGATGGCGAACCAATTTATAAATATGCGGTTGCTGCTGCCATTCATAACCCGTTTGCAGGTCAATTCCAGCAAGACCTGAATACACTGATTGAGAAATCACCTGAACTGGGACGTGAGTTTGGTCGCCGCATACAGGATTTGGCCCAGGGCCGTGCCATTGAAAGTTATGGTAAAGCGATATTGGTCGGTATGAACAGTGAATATGAACACGGCAATGCTTTCCTGACCAATCCTGCGGCTAACCCAGTACGGGATGCGATTGGTGGGGGTAAGTCATGGGTGCCATCAACAGGAAAACGGGGTGTGGCGGGCACCATCATTGATGTGCCACTGGCCCATAAAGATGCGCTGTATGTACGTTCACACTATGACACTTTTTCTTTATCGTTTAATGATGCGCCCAACAACGATGAGATTATTGTGATCTGGGCCTTTGCTACCCGTGGACGTTTACATGCCCGTTTAGGTGGTTTGAAAGCCTCTGAAATCAAGGGTGAAGATGGGTTGAATTAAAACGCCAATTTTCATCATTAACTGAACCTGAGTTCGGCAAGAAATACGATACTCGGAAACGTCATCCGCAACTGTTTGAGGCAGGACTTCATTAATAACGTGTTGTTTCTGCGATTGATTAAGTGAGCTGACGTTAGTCAACGAGTTTTGCGGATGACAATGCCTTTGCTTACTTTGGGCGAAACCAAAGTAAGTCTAGCTGAAAGCTTATCCTGAAATTGGATGAGAACTCGGCACGACTCCGTAAAGACCTGTATTTATTTCAATAGATTTACAACAGAGCTGACTTAATTAATTTCAAGGCAGGACATTATGCAAACAGGAAGTCATTTTTTTAAAAATCGTAGTGGGCTAAAACTGCATTATTTAAGCTGGGGACAACCTGAACAGCCTGTCATCATCATGTTGCATGGCTTACGCTCCTATGCAGCCACATGGCATCTGCTTGCACCATTGCTGGCAGAACGATTCTATGTGGTGGCACTGGACCAGCGTGGGCGTGGACAAAGCGACTGGGCGGAATATTCCACTTACCAGACGGAATACTATGTGCATGACCTTGAAGACCTAATGGCAGAATTAAACATTGATCAGGTCATTCTGTTGGGCCACTCTTTAGGAGGCACCAATGCACTTGAATTTACCCGCTTACATCCTGAACAGGTGCGGGCGCTGATTGTTGAGGATATTGGGCCAGGCTCATCCATACAGGGCGATGGTGCGGAACGAATCCGACGTGAAATGCAGACCACACCACTGTCCTTTAACTCATGGGATGAGGCGGCTGCATTCTGGAAAAAGCTGCGTCCATTGATTGATGAGCAGGGCATTCAATCCCGCCTGCAACATACGCTGGTGGAAAAACAGGGGCAGATTCATTGGCGACATGATCAGGAGGGCATTGCCAAGGCACGTTTGACTTTTCCCTCGATTGACCTGTGGCCTGCGGTTGAAAGTTTGAATTGTCCGACCTTATTCATCAAAGGTGGCCTGTCTGATTTTCTGTCTGCTCAGACGCTTCAGCAAATCAGGGCAAAGAAACATCATGTGCAGGCGGTGGAAATTGCGGGTGCATCGCATTATGTCCATGATGATCAAACTGAGCAGTTCAACCAGACGGTACAGGATTTTTTAAATCAACTGGCTTAGCTGGCACAAAGACAAAAGGAATGGAGCAATAGGCATGAAGCAGGAACAAACACAGGTTGTCATTGTAGGTGGTGGGCCAAACGGTATTGCGCTGGCGCATTATATGGGCATGTATGGAATTCAGAGCATTGTGCTGGAAATGAATCCAGACATTTTGCCTTATCCCCGTGCGGTGGGCATGGATGATGAAGCCCTGCGTGTATTGCAAACCATTGGTGTGGCGAATGAAGTGGTGAAAGACATGATCCACAATGTGCCATTGCGCTACTACAATGCCCGTGGTGTTTGTTTTGCCGAGGTCAAACCCTCTGTTGCCGACTATGGCTGGCCAATGCGAAACATCTTTATGCAGCAGCTTTTAGAAAAATCCATGAGGGAGATGTTGCAGCAATACCCGCATGTTGAGCTGCGTTCAGGCCATGAAATGCTGGACATTTCCCAGACCGATACAGAGGCCACGGTTGAGGTCAAAGACCCGAATGGTGACATTTACCAGATTTCTGCCAAGTATGTGATTGGTGCGGATGGTGGCCGTTCCAGTGTGCGTAAAAAAGTCGGCATACAATTGAATGGTCTGACCCATCCACATAAATGGATTGTGGTCGATGCTGCCCATGATTCGCTGGATGCGCCTTATACCGCCCTGCATGCTGATCCAGACCGTCCATTTGTCTGCATCTATCTGCCTTATCAGCAGCGTCGCTGGGAATTTATGCTGTTTGAGGGTGAAGATGAAGAAAGCATGTGCAAGGAAGACAATATTCGTCAATTGATCCGTAATCATATTGGCGATGCAGTGGATGAGCTGGACATTATCCGTATCCGTGCCTATACGCATAACTCACGGGTTGCCAACCGCTTTATTGATGGGCGGGTCATCCTAATTGGTGATGCGGCACATATTACCCCACCGTGGGCAGGTCAGGGACTTAATTCAGGTATTCGTGATGTCGGCAATATCGCATGGAAACTGGCTGCGGTGTTAAAAGGGTATGCCTCGGAAAAAATCATTGCCAGCTATGACGATGAACGACGCACCCACGCCACAGAACTGGTTGCCTTGGCGGATAATATGGGTATGGTACTGGGTCTGACCAATCCATTGATGGCAGGGGTACGGGACTGGTTATTTCAGGCCTTTAACAATGTTGATGCCTTACGGAGCCATCTGGTTGAGTTTAAGTTCAAGCCGAAACCATTTATCCATAAAGGTCTGGTCTATCATCCACGTCCACATATCAAGGAAACTGATGTGGTGGGGAAAATATTTATTCAGCCGCAAGTGGAAGATCATTCCGCACATAAGCTGAAGTTTGATGAAATTCTTGGGCAATGGTATGCGGTGATTGCATTTCGTAAAGACCCTCTGTCCTCACTTTCTGAACAAACCCGCCAGTTCTGGCAAAGCCGTAACACCCGTTTTATTCAGGTCAACCGTGCCAAAAGCGGTTTCAACCGCAACCAGCCTTTAACTGCTTCGCAGCAGGTCATCTGTGTCGAAGATGTGGAACGTAAACTGGAAGACTGGTTTGAAAATGCCCGTGATGAAGTGGTGATTGTCCGTCCAGACCGTTTTATTGCAGCCACCTGTTCCATTGAAAAACTTGAAGAGACACTGGAGAAACTGGCATGTCAACTGATCAACTAACCGAGTTGCAACATCGTTTACTGGATGCTCGTATGGAGCGACACTGTCTCGATGCAACCGTGTTTGAATCCGTTGCAATGGATCAGGCCTATGCCATTCAGTCGCAGTTGATTCAGCAATATTGCCATGAAACTGCAAGTACGGTATCTGGATGGAAAGTTGCATTGTCTGGGGCGCCCGCCAAGGCCAAATACGGATTACAACAGCCTGTTTATGGACATCTTTGTGCCGATATGCAACTGGCAAATGGTAGTTGTATCGAACTTGCCCAATTGTACCAGCCTAAACTGGAAGTTGAATTGGCCTTTATTTTAAAGCAAGCCCTCAGCGGTGCGGACTGTACCGATGCCGAGTTGCTGGCAAAAGTGGGGTCAATCCGCCCAGCCATTGAGATTGCGGATACACGCTGGCTGAACTGGCAATTTAATCTGGGGCAATTTCTGGCGGACAATTCGGCAGCACAGTTCTATGTGCTGGGCGATGAAGTGGATGTATCAATCCATGATTTAGATATTCATTCACTGATTGAACATGCCAATGTCGAGCTAACCGTCACCACCCAGCCAGAAGATCAACCCATCCGTAACTATCTCTGGCTGGTTCGTACCTTATTGGCACAGCATAAAAGCCTACAAGCAGGTGAGGTGATTCTCACAGGTTCAATCATTCGTCCGATGGACTTAAAGGCTGGGCAATATCAGTTTCAGGTGCTTGGACAACAAGTTTCACTAAAGGTCACTTGAATCAGTCAGGATTGCTGTTAAAAATAAGAGAAGCTCAATGTTTGACAATAGGGAAACAAGAATATGGTACAGTTGAATGATCACGGTTTATTAAAGTCACAGGCATTGATCAACGGTCAGTGGCAGGATGCAATCTCTGGTCAGACCCTAAGCGTGACCAATCCCGCGACAGGCGAAAGCATTGGCACTGTACCCAAAATGGGCAAACAGGAAGCGCTGGATGCGGTTGCTGCGGCTGAGCAGGCATTGACCTTTTGGCGTAAAAAAAGTGCCAAGGAACGTAGCAAGATTTTACGCCAGTGGTTTGACCTGATCATGCAGCATCAGGATGATTTGGCCTATATTCTCACTCTGGAACAGGGTAAGCCCTTGAGTGAAGCCAAAGGTGAAATCGCTTATGGTGCAGCCTATATTGAATGGTTTGCCGAAGAAGCCAAACGGGTGTATGGCGATATCATTCCCTCAAATGGTTCTGATCAAAAGATTCTTGTGAATAAGCAACCGATTGGTGTTTGTGCTGCAATTACGCCGTGGAATTTTCCCAATGCCATGATCACCCGTAAGGTTGCACCAGCATTGGCGGCAGGTTGTACCATCATTGTCCGTCCAGCCTCGCAAACCCCATTGTCTGCCTTTGCGATTGCAGAGCTTGCCTTGCGTGCAGGTATTCCAGCAGGGGTATTTAATGTCATCACAGGTGGTTCCACCGAAATTGGTGAAGTACTGACCACTGATGAGCGTGTGCAGAAGTTTAGTTTCACAGGTTCAACCGAGGTGGGTAAAAAGCTGATTGCTCAATGCGCCTCAACAGTTAAAAAAGTCTCGATGGAACTGGGTGGCAATGCACCGTTTATTGTGTTTGATGATGCCGATCTGGATGCTGCGGTAAAAGGCGCGATTGCCAGCAAATTCCGTAATGCAGGCCAGACCTGTGTCTGTGCCAACCGTATATATGTGCAGTCAGGGATTTATGACCTGTTTATAGAAAAACTCTCTGAGGCGGTAAAACAGTTCAAGGTCGGTAATGGTATGGAGGCTGGGATAGATTTTGGCCCAGTGATTGACAGTGCGGCGATTCGCAAAGTGGAAGAACATATTGAGGATGCAGTCAGCAAGGGCGCTCAGGTGGTGCTGGGTGGAAAACCCCATCCTTTGGGCAAACTGTTCTTTGAACCAACCATTGTCAAAGATGTTACGGCTGACATGAAAGTAGCCAAAGAAGAAACCTTTGGCCCTTTGGCACCTATATTTAAGTTTGAAACTGAGGAGGAAGTGGTGGGCTATGCCAATGATACCGAGTTTGGTTTGGCATCCTATTTCTACACTCAGGATTTAGGTAGGGCAATGCGTGTTTCTGATGCGCTGGAATACGGCATGGTGGGGCTGAATACAGGGATTTTGTCCAATGAAGTCGCGCCGTTTGGTGGAGTCAAGCAATCAGGTTTAGGGCGTGAAGGCTCTAAATATGGCATTGAGGATTATTTGGAAATTAAATATGTGTTGCTGGCTGGTTTAGAGAATAGATAAGGATTGTATCATCGAGTTTTATGAGAGGAAAAATATTAAATTTTCCTCTCAGTGCTATTCAGGTCTTGATGGGAGGTAGGGACGGTATGGTTTTAACTTGCCAGAGTAGGGCAATGGGAACAATACAAAAGAAAGCACCACGCCAACCAATCATTGAACTCAAAAAAACTGCCTAATGGTGCTGCAATTGTGGTGGCTAAGGCATTGCCGCCGTTTAAAAGTCCCAATGCTTTTGGTACATCATTGAAAGGCACCAGTCGTATCACAATGGCTGTGGACATTGACCAAAAACCACCAATCACAATGCCTAGAATTGCCCGTCCCAACATAAATAAAATGGAGCTGTGGGCAAAAGTGATAATGATTCCAGATAGTATCATCAGAAACGTTAGTCCCAACATCACGGAACGGCGATCCCATTTACGAGTTAATTTGCTAATGGTCAAACTGGTCATGACGGCAAAAATCCCTGAAATTGCAATCGCTTGTCCGACCTGCCCCTCAGTCATCTTGAGGTCAAATGCAATCGGTGTCAGCAAACTCACGGGCATAAACTCAGAGGCGATTAGAACCGCGCAACATAGCGACATCACGATCACTGCACTCCATGTAGGCGTACTCGGCCTTAGATCGGTTGTAGATTGTTTCTCAATAGAAAAAGACATACATATCCTGCTTTAAAAAGCATTTAGAATTTGGAGCTAGAAAGCAGGACACACTAGCAAATCATCAGGTTATGAGTTAGGTGTCTTTATTGAATAGAGTCATGAATTATCTGCATGAATAGATCAAGAAAGTTGTCATTGATAGGAAATAAATTTAATATATGGAATTGCATATATGTGTTAAAACATATATAAAGATGTAAATAGATCGAATCTAGTATTTATACAATACGTCTATTTATTAAAAGATTGACCATTCATATAAAAGTGGCGATCAAAAAATTTAGTGGTTTATCTTATATATATGCTTATCTATATATGCAAATAAATGGGAGTGAATATGGATCAGGTAACTTTCTTTAAATGCTTGTCAGATGAAACCCGTCTTAACATTGTGACTTTAGTTGCTGAAAATAAAGAGCTGTGTGTATGTGACCTCACGGAAAAATTACAGTTAAGCCAACCCAAGATTTCAAGGCATCTTGCCTTGTTGCGTGCTTCAGGATTGTTGCAGGATAGGCGACAAAGCCAATGGGTGTATTACAGCATCAATTCACAGTTGCCAGCGTGGTGCCATGACATTTTAACGATCTTGGTTGCTCATCCACCAAAAAACCTCTCTACATTAGCAGCATGTCATACCCCAAATTATTGTGAGTAATCCATCATGAAATTTCTTTTTTTATGCACTGGAAACAGTTGTCGTAGCATTTTGTCTGAAGTGCTGTTTAACAGTCGCGCACCTGAAAGCTGGCAAGCGTACAGTGCAGGTAGCAAACCCTCTGGACAGGTACATCCATTGACCATTGAAACTTTGCAGAATCTCGGGCTTTCGACCAATGGCTTGTGGAGCAAAACCATTGCTGACTGTGAACAATATCAGCCTGATGTGGTGATCACTGTTTGTGATTCAGCAGCGCAGGAAGCTTGTCCGCTTTATTTAGGTGGAGCGATCAAGGCACATTGGGGATTGGCTGACCCATCGCATTTAGATTTACCGAAAGAGCAAAAGTTACAGGCATTTCAGCTAACAGTAAACCACATCAATCGCCGTTTAGATGTTTTATTTGCATTAGATACGGCAAATATGACCCGTCCTGAATTGATTGCTGCAATCAATCAAATCTCAAACATCGAATGAGAATGTCATGGTTCAGCAAAGACTGTCATTTTTAGATCGTAACCTGACGCTATGGATTTTTATTGCGATGGGGGTGGGGATTGCGATCGGTGTGTTTTTACCTCAAGCTTCCATTACTTTAGACAAAATGAGTGTGGATTCTGTCAATATTCCAATTGCGATTGGCTTGATTCTGATGATGTATCCACCTCTAGCCAAGGTGGACTATGCCGCTCTGCCACAAGTGTTTAAAGATAAGAAAACCTTAACTTTATCGCTGGTACAGAACTGGCTGATTGCACCTGTATTGATGTTTGTGCTGGCAATCGTATTTTTGCATGATTATCCAGAATATATGACAGGGCTTATCCTGATCGGTTTGGCCCGCTGTATTGCTATGGTGCTGGTCTGGAATGGCTTGGCCTGTGGTGATAACCAATATGTAGCTGCGCTGGTGGCATTTAACAGTATTTTCCAGATTCTATTCTTTAGCAGTTACGCATGGTTGTTCCTTACATTCTTGCCACCTTTTTTTGGAATTACAGGGCAAGTCATCCATGTTGATTTTTGGACCATTACCCATGCAGTATTGGTGTACTTGGGGATTCCATTTTTCCTTGGTTTTATGACTCGATTCAGTCTCGTGAAAGCTAAAGGTTTGGATTGGTATCAAAATGTCTTTTTACCCAAGATCAGCCCACTCAGTTTGCTTGCACTTCTATTTACCATTGTGGCAATGTTCAGCCTAAAAGGTGGTGATGTCGTGAGTTTACCGCTAGATGTGATCCGTATTGCCATTCCATTGACTATTTATTTTGTACTGATGTTTTTCATCAGTTTCTTTATGAGCAGGGCAATGGGAAATAATTATCCACGTACAACCGCAATTTCATTTACCGCAGCAGGCAATAATTTTGAATTGGCTTTGGCGGTTGCAATTGCGACTTTTGGCTTGGCTTCACCTGTTGCATTTACAACAGTCATTGGGCCTTTGGTGGAAGTACCAGTATTAATTTCATTGGTAACGGTTTCACTGTGGTTGAAAAAGCAGTATTTTTAAAAATGACATGTCTGCTGATTTAGCAAGCAGCATTTTTTATTCGTAGATGCCATTCTTATAACAGATCGGTTTGTTTGAACTGGTCTGTTATATTTTTTTAAATGGATTTTGTGTCTATTCTTGTTTTGTATATTCATCCAGAATCTAGCTTAGATAAGATTTGGGAGCTGAATATGAGTTTTTTAAAAAAGAAAAATAATGCCGCTTTTGTATTCTTTATCATCACACTTTACGCATTTCTAGGCTTTGGAATCGGCTTTATCATTTGGGAATATGTTTTATAAGACAGGGCATGATCTAGCTAGGCTGATCGCTATGGATTGATTAGTGATATAGGCAAGCTAATCGTCAAATCTTAATCGTACAGAACTGATCGTTATCGTTGAGTTAGTGCAATAGGCCATAACTCTCCATGATTTTTGAATATTGTTCCCGATTAAAGCCCAGATTCCTTAAACCACCACTTCCCAGACCACAGTCATAACTGCTCATGATATTGGTCGGAGTTTTTTTGGTGGCATTGGGTGAACAAACATGATTTAAGCCAAATGCATGACCCATTTCATGTGGTGTAGCGGCCTGAGTTTGATAATTTAGTCGCTCCCAGTCAATCAGGATAAAAGGTCGTCCCTGATTGCGAAAACCCCAACTGGTAATATCATTGTATTTCAGCTTCTCAGTGTAGGAATCATAAATAATAAACAGCACTTCCTTAGACTTCCTACGAGGGAAACACTGCTTTACTGCCGCAGGAATACGATCTGTCGCAATGGGTTGAGGCTGGTTGAGGAGATTGGCCAAATCGCAGTGACGCTTACTGAAATTTTGATAGGAATAGTAGCGATAAGGCTTGAACCTAAAGATTTTATTATTATTTTCATCAACAAAATATTGATTCAGGATTTGAATCTCTTTCATCATCTGTGCTGTATGATCAAATTCTCTCGCCTTTGGGTTGTTTGTTGTAAAAACAAAGCTTACATGCACAACAGGTAGGTTTAGATTTTCTTCTGGGCGTGGGGGAGCAGAGTATCTTTCAAGCTCAGTATAGTTTTTATTTGAAGTGCTACAGGAAATACAGAGTAAGGCGGCAAGAGAAAAAGGAATAATATTCTTATTCAACATGATGTATCCTCTGATTTTATCTCATTGTTCTTTTTTATTTTGCTCAATGGGATTGATCATAGCAGAGTTTTGGACTTTCTTTTATGTCAGATACCAATGAACTACATCGACAAATTCTGCAAGTGATTGCCCTGATTCCTGATGGAAAGGTGGCAAGTTATGGACAAATTGCCAAACTCGCAGGATTGCCTAAACATGCACGTTTAGTGGGTTATGTTTTAAAGCATTTAGATAAGGAAAGTCAGATTCCGTGGTATCGGGTGATTAACTCGCAGGGAAAGATCAGTGTCACCCGTATGGATGAGAAAGGAAATAATGTCCAACAGGATTTACTGGAAGCAGAGGGTGTTTACTTGCTGAATGGTAAAGTCAGTCTAAAAAAATTTGGTTGGCAGCCTTAATATTGAGTCATCTATAATGATTAACACACAAATGAAAATTGAGTTTGTACAGCATGATTTTGAAAATGAAATAGATCATGTGATCTATTCCTTAGCTGTTAATGATTGTTATTATGATAGTGAGCAGATTGTTTTTAAAAATTGTTTATCTGAACCTATTTTGCAAGAAATGATGGAGCTGAAACTCTTAACTCGACATAAAAAACAAGATTTTTTAGGTATTTTTCTGATTTGTCATCAGGAAAGTAGAAATCAGTTAATTAGCGATCACCTATATTTTTCTTTTGATTTTGCTTATAAAGAAAATAATCTTATTATTTATAATGATAAAGAAGAATCACAAGAACTTTATAGCGATCAGGAATATTCTGATTTAGATTGTTTTTTTAAAAGAAAAGAGTTGATTTTTAAATATTTAAACCACGAATGTGGTGAAAAATATTGGTTTAATTTAAATCTATTTGAGAAAACGTGTTGGTTACATATTGCTTTCTTGCTTACTAGATTAGAAAATGATGAGTCTGAAAAAGTCAAAGAAATTATATTGGATGGGTTTTACATTCAATCTAGGTTGGATTTATATTGTTATATCGGTGAAGAAGTCTGTGGTGTGTTGGGTTATATGGGAGCTAACTTTTCAGCAATGAGGGATTGTTTAGATGGAAGTTTTAGACCAATTCAATATCCTTTACGCATCGTATGGAAAAATTTTGATTATTCAAAAGAAAAATTTGACCAAAATGATGATATTCAATATGTAATTGATCTATTATCTCAATATGCTGATTTGCAAGTTTGTTAATTGTACAACTTAACGAACAATCAGCACTGGAATATGGCTTTCACCCAATACCTTTTGCGCCACACTTCCCAGAATAAATTTTTTAAAACCTGTTCTACCATGTGAACCCATAATAATCAAATCCGCACCCAGATTTTGAGCAGCATTGATGATCTCTTGAGGTACAGAAAAACCCTCCAGAATCTGTGTAGCAACCGTTAAGCCCAGCTCTTCAAATTTCTGCTCGGCTTTTGCCAGATTTTCTTCCACATAACCACGAACACGCTCAATTAAATCATTGCTTTGACCAAATCGAACATAGGTATCGGCTAAATATGGGTCCAATGCCATCACCTCAACCACAGTAATTTCACTGTTGAGCGCTTTGGCAAGTTGAGCTGCTTGCTGAATGACATTGACCGAAATTTCTGAGTCATCAATCGCAACGAGGATTTTTTGATAAGTCATGTTTATTACTCCTTATTATTCCATTTTAAGATTCAGCAGGTTTATAAATATTTGTATAAAATAAGATCTATATTTTTATGGTAACCCTATTCTTGAAAGAATAAAACCTAGTATTTTTATAGGGATAGAGAATTTACTTATCTGTATTTAGGAAAAATGGCTAAAATAAAATTATGTGAAATTTCTATGAATATGAGAAGTACAGGATATCAATAAGTTATCTTCATCATTTATAAGTTTTCTTGAAGAAAACTCTTTAGATAATCAATATTATCTGTTTGTAACAGTTCACGTATTTTTAAAAATTGCCTTTCATCTAAATCATAAAGTTTGAGTGCAAGCAGTTTTTCTATATCTTGTGGAGAAAAGCGGTACTTCATTACTTTGGCGGGAACACCAGCAACAATCGCATAGGGTGGTACATCCTGGGTAACCACAGCACCTGTTGCGACCACTGCTCCTTCACCAAGTTTTACTCCCTGCATAATCATGGCGCGACTGCCAATCCAGCAACCATCTTCAATGATGGTATCTCCAGCAGGCAAAAAACTACGTGTATCAAAGGGAAAGGTTGAAATCCAGTCTGGTCGGTGCAACTGATTACCGCCCATCATGATCACACATTCGGCCCCAAAGCAGACAAAGTTGCCAATATAAAGCTGGTCAATCGGTTTATCAGGTGTGGAGGCTTTGTCATGTAGATAACGCACCACACAACGCTCAAAACCCTGATCCCAATAGGCTGAATAATAAGAATAATTACCCTTGATATGAATATTGGGATTCTTCACTGTTTTAGAAATAAATTCGAATTCACACCAGTGTTTGACAGGAGAATTAATTGTGTTGGGCATAGAGCATTAGAAAAATGAAAGGGCTGGATGCTGATCATTAAAATTTTAGGCCTAGATTCAAAAATAATGAAAGCAGGGACAAAATTTACCTGATTCAGGTTTGAATAGGGTTATGAAAAAAACGATAAAGTTTAGCATTAATATTCCGTAAAAGTGTTAACTCTTTTACAGACTGCTTCCTCTGCATTAAAACATACTTGGCTGGTGATTTTATTTCATAAAAATATTTATTTGAATTTATCTCCATAGAGGAAATAACGATATGAGCCAGTTAGACATTACCAGCCAGAAAAAGCCGAAATATGAATATCAGCATATTCAGGTAAAACCTGTCACAGGAAGAATCGGTGCGGAAATTTCGGGTGTGGCACTCAGCGCAGCGTTAGATCAGGACGTTGTAAGCGAAATCAATCAGGCATTGCTGGATTATAAAGTGGTGTTTTTTCGTGGGCAGCAGCATCTGGACGATTTAGGGCAGGAAGCCTTTGCCCGATTGTTGGGGGAACCACTTAACCATCCAAGTGTGCCAATCAAGGGCGGTACTGAACACACCCTGGCGATTGATTCTCGTGATGGGCGTGCCTCCTCATGGCATACCGACATTACCTTTCTGCCAAACTACCCGAAATACACCATTTTAAAAAACGTGGTCGCACCTGATGTTGGTGGGGATACCGTTTGGGCAAATACCACCGCAGCTTATGAAGACCTGACACCAGAACTGAAAACGCTGGCGGAAAGCCTGCGTGCAGTTCATACCAATGTTTATGATTATGCCAATAAGGCAGCTTCTGCCGCAGAGTCGGAGGGACGTAAACTGTTTACCACTGCCGTTGAAATTGAAACTGAGCACCCATTGGTGCGTGTACATCCTGAAACGGGTGAAAAAACCTTAGTGCTGGGGCATTTCTTTAAACAGTTTAGTGGCCTGAACAATGAAAATTCACGTCTACTGTTTACTTTATTCCAGAACCATATTGTACGCTGGGAAAATGTCGTGCGCTGGCGCTGGGCAGTGGGTGATGTGGCAATTTGGGATAACCGCGCCACACAACACCGCGCAATTGATGACTATGGCAGTGAGCTGAGAATTGCTTCCCGCGTTACCTTGGAGGGTGATATTCCTGTTGGAGTGGATGGTTGTCCAAGTAAAATCATTAAAAATGTGGTCAATCAGGATATTAGTGAACTAAGAAAAGATGAGGGACGGATTTATAAAAAAGTCTCTTGAGCATAAGCCAGTCTTGCCTTGGGGAATCCATAAAAACGGATAAAATTAGTGAAAAATAATCGTTTGTTTGTATAAGCAATGGGCCTAGTATTTTGTAGATATTAGGTCTTTTTTGAATAAATATGCTTGCCATTGGTCATGTCTCCAACACTAGACAAAGGTTGGAATTGATTCTGGAGCAGGATGATGTCTTTAAGGCATTTGCTTCTGATACCCAACAATTACTATTGCAGCAGGTCTCTTTTCGCCGTTTCCGATCTGGACAGTTGATTTTGAGTCATCAGCAGACAGTGGCGGATATCTATGTCTTGCTAAATGGTTCTTTACAGGTGGGCTGGTTACAGAATAATGGACAGCTTAAGGTAGTGAATTATACAGCTAATTATTCAGCTTTTAATCTGGTGTCATTTTTGCAGAAAAAACCTATTAATTATGATTTTTTTGCAGTGGGACAGGTCGATATTGCGGTCTTGTCGGGACAGGTTTTTTTAGAACAGTTACAACAGCAGCCACAGGCAATGTGGCAGATTCTACAACTGCTCAGCCAGCGTATGTATAGCCTGTTTGAGCAGTCCAGATATACCCATACCGCCAATTCCACCCAGCATATTGCCTATTATCTTGAGCAGCTTGCCAGACAATATGGTAAGGAAAGTAACAATCGCTGTTCCATTCGCCTACGGATGACGCAACAGGATTTTGCTGAGTTATTTGGTATTTCACGACAGACCTTGGCAAAAAAACTACAACCATTTTTAAGGCAGGGCATCCTGGAATGGAATTATAGCCAGATCCATATTCTGGATATTCAGCAACTCAGACAGTTATGCAGGTTGGAATAAGATTTTATAATTAAAGCGATATTTGTAAAATATAAAAAACAAAACCCCTCAGATTGAGGGGTTAAGATCATGTAGGAATATTACAGGTATTCCACACTGATAATTTCGTATTCAACTTCACCCTGCGGTGTCTGAATTTTTGCCTCATCACCCTCGTTTTTGCCTAACAGGCCACGGGCGATTGGGGAGTTAACGGAGATTTTATTAATTTTAAAATCTGCTTCGTCATCACCTACGATCTTGTAGGTTTTACGCTCTTCCGTGTCCAGGTTCCCGATGGTAACCGTCACACCAAAAACCACACGGCCTGTTTGCTCAAGTTCCTTAACATCAATCACCTGACAAGCACCAAGCTTTCCTTCGATGTCCTGGATACGCCCTTCACAGAAACCCTGCTGTTCACGGGCTGCATGGTATTCAGCATTTTCCTTGAGGTCACCGTGTTCACGGGCCTCAGCAATCGCCTGTGTGATGCGAGGGCGGTCCACTGTTTTTAACTGTTGTAATTCTTTCTCTAAGGCAGCCTTGCCTTCAGGAGTCATTGGATAACGTTGCATTTTAGTCCCCTCTAAATTGGTTGGGAAAATACAGGATTAAAAAAAGAAAAAGCCCGCCACCGATAAGGTGGCGGGGCTTATCGGTACAGAATTAACCTACAGTTTGTAAATCTTGCAAGCGGTAAACATCCATTGGCAATTTCACGGCAAATGCTTGGCAAACTGCCTCTGCGCCATTGATGGTCGTGGTGTAGTACACTTTGCCTTGTAGGGCAGCACGACGAATCATTGCAGAATCATATTGAGCCTGTTTGCCTTCAGTGGTGTTGACAATAAGATGAATTTCACCATTTTTCAAGCGGTCAACAATATGTGGACGGCCTTCGGTGACTTTATTCACAGATTCACATTCCAAACCTGCTTCTTTAAGCACGCGATAGGTACCACCTGTTGCAACCAGTTTAAAGCCATACTGGATTAACTGCTTGGCAATGTTTGCAATGTATTTCTTGTCCGATTCACGAACTGACAGGAATGCATGCTTCACTTCACCTTCAGTCGGCAAGCCTGGTAAACGTTCATTTGAGCCAAGTACAGCTTTATAGAAAGCTTCACCAAATGTTGTACCAACACCCATCACTTCACCTGTAGACTTCATCTCAGGCCCAAGCATTGGGTCAACACCCTGGAATTTAGCAAACGGGAACACCGCTTCTTTCACTGCAAAGTGAGTTGGAATGATTTCCTTGGTGAAACCTTGTGACTCAAGCGATTGGCCCGCCATACAGCGTGCCGCTACTTTCGCCAAAGACTCACCAATACATTTCGATACGAATGGAACAGTACGGGATGCACGTGGGTTCACTTCAAGGATGTAAATATCATCACCCTTTACGGCAAACTGAACGTTCATCAAACCGACAACGCCAAGCTCTTTTGCCATGGCAACAGTCTGACGGCGCATTTCGTCCTGAACTTCCTGTGAAAGCGAGTACGGTGGAATCGAACATGCTGAGTCACCAGAGTGAATCCCCGCCTGTTCAATGTGCTGCATAATCCCGCCGATCACAACATCTTTACCGTCAGATACGCAGTCCACATCAACTTCAGTTGCATCATCAAGGAAACGGTCAAGCAGGACAGGGGCTTCATTCGATGCCTGAACTGCTTCACGAAGATAACGTTTTAACTCATCTTCGTTATACACGATTTCCATTGCACGGCCACCCAATACATAAGATGGACGAACAACCAGTGGATAGCCCACTTTAGCCGCTTCTGAAATACCTTCTTCAGCAGATTTGACAATGCTGTTGTTTGGTTGGCGAAGCTGTAGACGTTGAATCATTTGCTGGAAACGTTCACGGTCTTCTGCACGGTCAATCGCATCAGGTGAAGTTCCAATAATTGGTGTACCTGCTTCTTCCAAGGCACGCGCCAATTTCAAAGGAGTTTGACCACCGTACTGTACGATTACACCTTTCGGCTTCTCGGTACGTACGATTTCAAGTACATCTTCAAGTGTTACAGGCTCGAAGTACAAACGGTCAGATGTGTCGTAGTCAGTTGAAACCGTTTCAGGGTTACAGTTGACCATGATGGTTTCATAACCATCTTCACGCATTGCAAGGGCAGCGTGTACACAGCAGTAGTCAAACTCAATCCCTTGACCAATACGGTTAGGACCACCACCAATCACCATGATCTTGTCACGGCTGGATGGATTGGCTTCACATTCCTCATCGTAAGTTGAGTACATATATGCTGTACCAGATTCAAACTCGGCAGCACAGGTATCAACACGTTTGTAAACTGGATATACACCCAGATTCCAGCGATGCTTACGGAATTGCTTTTGTGAAATGCCCATCAAATCGGCAATACGCAGGTCAGATAAACCTTTGCGTTTAAACGCACGAATATTATCGACATTTAAATCGCCAAAACCTAAAGTTTTGATTTGATTTTCAGTTTTTACGATGTCTTCGATCTGGATCAGGAACCAGCGGTCAATCTTGGTTGCTTCAAATACGTCATCTAAAGAGAAACCGTGGCGGAATGCATCAGCCACATACCAGATACGCTCTGGACCTGGCACTTTAAGTTCTTTTAAGATAACGTCTTTGGCATTGGCTGTACCCGCTTCAACTTTTTCATCAAAGCCACTTACGCCGACTTCTAGACCACGAAGTGCTTTTTGAACCGATTCCTGGAAGTTACGACCAATTGCCATGACTTCACCCACAGATTTCATCTGAGTGGTCAATACAGGCTCAGCTTGTGGGAATTTCTCGAAGTTAAAACGAGGGATTTTTGTTACAACATAGTCGATTGATGGTTCAAATGACGCTGGGGTAATACCGCCAGTGATGTCATTTTTCAATTCATCCAGCGTATAACCGACTGCAAGTTTCGCAGCAATTTTGGCAATTGGGAAACCCGTTGCTTTAGAGGCAAGCGCAGATGAACGAGAAACACGCGGGTTCATCTCGATCACGACCATACGGCCATCTTTCGGGTTGATACCGAACTGAACGTTTGAACCACCTGTTTCCACACCGATTTCACGAAGAACCGCAACCGATGCATTACGCATGATCTGGTATTCTTTGTCGGTCAATGTTTGTGCAGGCGCAACCGTGATAGAGTCACCTGTGTGTACACCCATTGGGTCGAAGTTTTCAATCGCACAGACGATGATACAGTTGTCGTTTTTGTCACGAACAACTTCCATCTCGTATTCTTTCCAGCCAATTAAAGATTCATCAATCAATAATTGTTTGGTTGGCGAAAGATCAAAACCACGTTCACAGATTTCAATAAATTCTTCTTTATTGTATGCGATACCGCCACCAGAACCACCCATGGTGAATGATGGACGGATGATCACTGGAAAACCGAAACGTGACTGGATTTCCAGCGCATGTTCCATGCTTTCAGCAACATCAGCACGTGGACATTCCAGACCGATCTTACGCATGGCGATATCAAACAGTTTACGATCTTCTGCTTTTTCAATGGCTTCTTTAGATGCGCCAATCAATTCAACATTGTATTTTTCTAAAATACCGTTGGCATCGAGTGCAAGTGCGCAGTTTAATGCTGTTTGACCGCCCATGGTTGGCAGAACCGCATCTGGACGCTCTTTTTCAATGATCTGTGCAACCGTCTGCCAGGTGATTGGCTCGATATAGGTTGCATCCGCCATTGAAGGGTCAGTCATGATGGTCGCTGGATTCGAGTTGACCAAAATAACACGGTAGCCTTCTTCACGAAGCGCTTTACATGCTTGCGCACCTGAGTAGTCAAACTCACACGCCTGACCAATGACAATCGGACCTGCACCAATAATTAAGATGCTTTTAATATCCGTACGTTTAGGCATTATTCGCTCCTTAATTACTTCTTAGCTGCTTCAATCAGTTCGATGAAATGATCGAACAATGGTGCACAGTCATGTGGACCAGGGCTGGCTTCAGGGTGACCCTGGAAGCTGAATGCTGGTTTGTCAGTACGATGAATACCTTGGTTTGTACCATCAAACAGTGAACGGTGTGTCACCTTTAAGTTTGTAGGTAAAGTGCTTTCATCGACAGCAAAGCCGTGGTTTTGTGAGGTGATCATCACTGTACCATTCTCAAGGTTTTGTACAGGATGGTTCGCACCATGATGTCCATGATTCATTTTCATGGTCTTTGCGCCAGAAGCGAGTGCCAAAATCTGGTGACCCAAACAAATGCCAAATACTGGCAGGTTTGTGGTTTCAACAAGGGTTTTCACCGCTTCAATTGCATAGTCACATGCCGCTGGATCACCAGGACCATTTGACAGGAATACGCCATCTGGATTCAAGGCAAGTACTTTTTCAGCAGGGGTTTGTGCAGGAACAACAGTCAATTTACAACCACGGTCTGTCAGCATACGTAAGATGTTGGTTTTGACACCATAATCGTATGCCACAACATGATATTTTAATTCAGGTTGGGTAAAGCCCTGACCTAAAGCCCAGGAACCCTCGGTCCATTCAAAACCTTCAGGATCACAGCATTCTTTTGCGAGGTCCAGGCCATTTAAGCCGCCGAATGCACGCGCTTTTGCAATGGCTTCTTCTTCTGTAATATTTTCGCCAGCAAGGATACAGCCATTTTGCGCGCCCTTGTCACGTAAGATACGGGTCAATTTACGTGTATCAATATCAGCGATGGCAACAACATTGTGTTGCTCCAGATATTCGCTCAGCGATTGTTCAGAACGGAAGTTGCTGTGTAATAAAGGGAGATCACGAATAATCAAACCATTCGCCCATACCTTATGGATGCGACCTGATTCAACGTCTTCACTATTACAGCCAGTATTTCCAATATGAGGATAAGTCAGCGTCACAAGTTGTTGTGCGTAACTTGGATCAGTCAAAATTTCCTGATAACCAGTCATGGCGGTATTAAAAACGACTTCACCAGTCGTACTACCCGATGCACCGATAGACGTTCCTTTAAAGACCGTTCCATCTGCGAGGGCTAAAATGGCGGGGGTGCTCAAACCAAAGCTCCTGAACTAAAACCACAAAAATAGGGCTGTAAAAAAGCGAGTAGACATAAAAAAAGGCAGGCTGTCTTAAAAAAACATGCCCTCCTTCTGGTCTGCTCGCTTGTAACTTAACAGCGCATTATACGCATGAGTAGGTGAAAAGTCTATGTGTTTTGTCTATTAAAGTCAGGAATTGGTGTTTTTCTTTTATAAGTTTAAATGGACAGGTGTCTATTGCAAAATCAGTCATTCTTATAAATATATCATGAGATATTATGCAAATTGTCTAACAATTTTTTAGGGCTTTAGGTAGAAAGGGCTTTATCTTATATATAGCCAAAAAAGCAACAATCAATATAGAGGGGAATCAAAATGGCTGAAAATCAAACTGCAACAACTGTAACTGAAGAAGTGAAAGGAACAGTCGTGGCAAAAACTGCGAAAGCTAAAGAAGTTGTAGCAGAAAAAACGGCTGAGGTAAAAGAGGCTGTTGCTGAGAAAACGGCAAAGGCGAAAGAAGTCGTTGCTGAAAAAACCGCTGAAGTGAAAGAAGTGGTTGCAGAGCAGACAGCAAAAGCGAAAGAGGTGATTGCTGAGACTCAGGAACAGGCGAAAGAAGTCATTGCTGAAACTCAGGAAAAAATTGAAGCTGAAGCAAAAGAACTCAATGATGCTGTTCAAAATCAGTTTGCACAAATCAAGCAAGACATTTTACAGCGTATTGAAGTGATCAAGGCCCAGTTTAACTTGTCTCAAGAAGACCTGGTTGAATTCAAGAATGCCTTGAAAACTGAGTTAAATGCTTTGGTTGAAGACTTAAGCAAAGTCAGCAAAGAACTGAAAGATGACATTAGCCAGATTTCAGTAAAACACAAAGACACTTTGACTGAGAGCTTTAAACGTACCAAAGAACAAGCAGTTGAAGCTTGGAACAAGGTGCGTGCAAGCTAAGTCATCGCTTGCCAATAAAAAAGCGAGAATTGAGTTCTCGCTTTTTTGTTTTTAGACTTATTAAAAAAAGTTAAAACTGATGCAGCCAATCCCGTTTGTTATGGAAATCGGCCTGAGGGCTGCTATGCTGCATTGCAAAGTAATGTATGCCTTGAGTGGTATTTAACACTGCGGTTAAACCAAGATACAGGTCAGCCCATTTCAATTTATTTTGCTGCATAAACTGGGATAAATCCAGACTGACATTTAAGCCATAGTGGGTACGCTGTAAATGGTTCAACTCAATATCATAGGCAGCTACGGGCGGCATATTTTCTGGAAAGCGATATTCTTCAAATTGATAGGCCTGCCATGCCTGAGAGGGGGAGAGATTGATTTCACGATAGAAATCCTCATCTTTCACACCAATAAAAATCTCAAAGCAGGTCTGTTCCCATAAAAAGTCACGGCGGGGGTGTGCCGAAACCTGATCGGGATAAATCAGAAACTGATTTGGGTCACGCACCCAGAAACCAACATTCACAGTTGCTGGTGTTTGCTGCTCAATCGCCCCAACCACCGTAATGGCGTTAAAGCGATCAAAAGCCGACAATTCATAACTTGCCATTGCTTACTTATTACTGAGGTGAGCAAAACGAACGAGGTTGGAAAGATGCTGGTTTTGTTTGGCTGCCTTTTTATAAAGCAAAACAATTTTACCAATTTTCTGTACCGATTCCGCACCAGTCGCCTCAACAAGGGCATCAATCACTGCCGCACGCGCATCACGGTCTTCACCCGCAACTTTCACCTTAATCAGTTCATGGTCATTTAGCGCACGATTCGTTTCTTCAATGACGTTTTCTGTAAGACCTTGGCTACCAACCATTACAACTGGGTTAAGTGCATGACCAATTTGACGTAAACGCTTACGTTCATGGATAGATAAAGCCGCCATTAAAAATACCTGATTTGAAAAACGACCTAGTATAGCCTGCATCCCAAACCTAAGATAGATTCAGTAGGCAGACTGATCATAAATATTCAAGAAACTGTTGAAATAACCAATGATGTTGATCGAAAAAAATCTGTAAAAGTTCGTGTGATTACGCTACATCCGTACTGTAATGAGAGTAATTTTCACGTACAATGACCAATCAGAAGTGTTTTGAAATTTAGTGAGTTATGGCGACACGCATTACCAATCAAAAATTGTCTAAAAGCAGTCGTGCGTGGATGAGAGAGCATCTGGATGATCCTTTTGTTAAAAAGGCGCAGAAAGAGGGGTATCGCGCACGCGCAGCATATAAGTTACTCGAAATCCAAGAAAAATATAAACTGATTAAACCTGGCATGACAGTTGTCGATTTGGGCGCGGCGCCTGGTAGCTGGTCACAGATCGCAGGTAAGCTGGTCGGTGCCAATGGTTTGGTGATTGCATCCGATATCCTGCCAATGGATGCGCTTCCCGATGTGACCTTTTTACAGGGTGATTTTAGGGAAGAGGAAGTCTTCGAAAAATTGTTAAATATTTTAAATGGTCGTCAGGTAGACATTGTAATTTCTGATATGGCCCCCAATACATCAGGTAATAGGGCTGTCGACCAGCCACGCCAAATTTATTTGTGTGAGTTGGCACTGGATTTTGCTCAGAAAGTTTTAGGACCAAATGGACAGTTCGTGGTTAAGGTGTTTCAGGGTTCAGGATTTGATGAGTTTAGAAAACAGGTGGTTGATGGTTTTGATGTATTAAAAACAGCCAAACCTGCGGCGTCACGCGCTCGGTCAAAAGAGGTTTTTTTGATTGGACAGGGTCGTAAAAAGGCATTGCAATAAAAAGTGTACTTGCCAAGATGTTAAAAATTGTGCATTTTGTACCTTTTAAGTTTTTTGCAACGCAAATTCATTGCTGTTTTTGTGAAGGTCAGCCAAGATTAGGTATGATCAAATTAGATTGATATGGGAATAAAGCCTTGAGCGATTACTTCAAGAATGCCGTATTGTGGCTCATCATACTCGGTGTTCTGATTTTGATTTTTAGCAACGTCAGTGACCGCAATAAGCCTGCAGCGATGAAATATTCAGATTTCGTTGCAGCGGTGAATGCTGGGCAAATTAAACAGGTCACCATTGATGGCTTGAATATTAGTGGTGAGAAAACCAATGGTTCTTCATTTGAGACGGTTCGCCCACAAGTAGAAGACACTGAGTTGCTACCAAGCTTGAACAAACAAAATGTAGTGGTTGAGGGCACAGCGCCACAACGCCAGGGCATTTTGATGCAACTTCTCATTGCGAGTTTCCCTGTATTGCTGATCATCCTGTTGTTCATGTTCTTCATGCGTAATATGGGCGGTGGTGCTGGTGGTAAAAACGGTCCGATGAGCTTTGGCAAGTCAAAGGCAAAAATGCTTTCTGAAGACCAGATCAAGGTCACATTTACTGATGTTGCTGGCTGTGACGAAGCAAAACAGGAAGTGGTTGAAATTGTAGATTTCCTGAAAGACCCTGCTAAATTTAAACGTCTTGGTGCGACCATTCCTCGTGGTGTATTGATGGTGGGTCCTCCAGGTACAGGTAAAACATTATTGGCAAAAGCCATTGCGGGTGAAGCCAAGGTTCCTTTCTTCAGTATCTCTGGTTCTGACTTTGTTGAGATGTTTGTTGGTGTGGGTGCATCACGTGTCCGTGATATGTTCGAACAGGCAAAACGTCATGCGCCATGTATCATCTTTATTGATGAGATTGATGCGGTGGGTCGTCACCGTGGTTCAGGTACAGGGGGTGGTCATGATGAGCGTGAACAAACCCTGAACCAGATGCTTGTTGAGATGGACGGTTTTGAGGGTAATGAGGGAGTGATTGTCATTGCTGCAACCAACCGTGTTGATGTGCTTGATAAAGCCTTGCTTCGTCCAGGTCGTTTTGACCGTCAGGTGATGGTTGGTTTGCCAGACATCCGTGGTCGTGAGCAAATCCTGAATGTTCACTTGAAGAAACTTCCTTCAGTGACTGGTGTCGATGTTAAGGTCCTTGCTCGTGGTACGCCTGGTTTCTCTGGTGCGCAACTTGCGAACCTAGTCAATGAAGCTGCTTTGTTTGCTGCCCGTCGTAATAAAAATACGGTTGACATGCATGACTTTGAAGATGCAAAAGACAAGATTTACATGGGTCCTGAGCGTAAGTCAATGGTGATCCGTGAAGAAGAGCGTCGTGCAACGGCTTACCATGAAGCTGGACATGCGATTGTTGCTGAAATCCTACCAGGTACAGATCCTGTGCATAAGGTAACGATCATGCCGCGTGGTTGGGCATTGGGCGTGACTTGGCAGCTTCCTGAACAAGACCAGACCAGCCATTATAAAGACAAGATGTTGAATGAACTTTCAATCCTGTTTGGTGGTCGTATTGCGGAAGAAATTTTCATCAACCGCATGTCAACTGGTGCATCCAATGACTTTGAACGTGCAACCAAAATGGCACGTGCAATGGTCACCAAATATGGTATGTCAGATGCACTTGGTGTCATGGTGTATGAGGACGAAAACCAGAGTGGTTTCTTCGGTAATGTCGGTAGCCGTACTATTTCAGAAGCGACTCAACAAAAAGTAGACGAAGAAGTACGTCGTATTTTGGATGAGCAATATACCGTTGCACGTAATATCTTGGAAAATAATAAAGATATCGCTCATGCAATGGTGAAAGCACTGATGGATTGGGAAACGATTGATCGTGATCAAATCCGTGACATTATGGAAGGTCGTGAACCACAACCACCTAAGGTCTATATTCCTGAAAATCCAGTGGCTGCATTTGAACCACCGAAAGATGGTCCATCTACACCACCACCATTACCAGCAATGGGCTAATGGTTAAAATCAAGGAGAGTCGCTAAAAGCGGCTCTTTTTTTGTCCTTATTTTAGCCAAGCTGAAAATAAATCAACAATGTTCTCAGGAGAGTCTTGTTAAACTAAAGTGATTCGTAAAGTGTTAAGAGTTTTTTGATAATGCAGTTGATGCCATTACCACAGTGCCAGTTACACTGTGGTCGTTTTACACTGGATTTATCCCAACCCCAGATTATGGGTATTCTCAATGTCACCCCTGATTCATTTAGTGATGGCGGTCAGCATCATCATAAGGAGCAGGCGGTTGAACGTGCCTTACAGATGATGGGAGAGGGCGCAAGTATCATTGATATTGGTGGAGAATCCACACGCCCCAATGCGTCACCTGTTGAGCTTGAGGAGGAAATTCAGCGTGTGATTCCTGTGGTTGAAGCATTGGCAAAATATGATGTGGTCATTTCAATAGATACCAGCCAGCCAGAAGTGATTCGTGCTGCTGTAAAAGCGGGCGCACATATCTGGAATGATGTTCGTGCCTTAACCCGTCCGCAAGCATTGGAAACGGCTGCTGAGTTGAATATTCCTGTGATCCTGATGCATATGCGTGGTGAACCAACCAATATGAACCAGCTTGATCAATATACAAATGTCACAGAAGATGTGATGTATGAGTTACAGCAACGCTTGGATCAGGCACTCGAAATGGGAATCAAAAAGCACAATATTATCCTTGATCCTGGTTTTGGTTTTGCTAAAAATGCTCAACAGAATTTTCAATTATTGAATGAATTCTGGAAGCTGAACCAGATGGGCTATCCAATCTTGTCAGGTTTGTCACGTAAGCGTTTTATTGGTGAAGCCTTAAATGGTGTACCTGCACAAGAACGTGCGGTGGGCAGTGTTGTAGGACATCTAATGAGTATTCAGCAGGGTGCCAGTATTGTCCGTGCGCACGATGTCAAAGCGACCAGTGATGCCATTAACGTCTGGAAAATGATGTTAAATCAATAATAGTTTAGGGTATTGATAGAACCTTAAGGTTCTATTGGCTTGCTCCATAAGATTAAATAGAATGAGTGATATTGAAAAATGGAAAATAAAACAATTACATATAAAAGCTTGTGGGTGTTTGCACTCATTCTCAGTCTAGGATTTATTGTTTCGGCTGCGGTGATTGGCTATGCCGTGAAGCAGTTTAATAACAGCAGTAATTCAATTACCGTCAAGGGATTGGCAGAAAAACCAATTCAGGCAGATTCGGCCCGTTGGGAAATTAACCTGCAAACCAGCCATACTTCAGACAGTATTCCACAGGCCTACCAGTTACTTGATCAGCAAATGAAAACCTTGCAGGATTTCTTTGTTGAGCATGGGTTTAAAGCCGCTGATATGCAATTGGGCAATAAGAGTTCCCAGTCTTATTATGAAGAGGTGGAGACGGATGAGGGGCGAACCCGACGTGAGTTTAAAGGCTATATTGCAATGCAGTCTTTGGTGATCAACAGTCGTGATATTCAAAAGATTGAAAAGGCAGCCAAAGATGCGTATTTGCTGGATGAAAAGGGCATTGCAATTGCCCAAAAACCTGATTATCTGGTGTCTAATTTAGAAGAAATTAAAATGTCATTGATTGCCAATGCCACCAAGAATGCCTATAGCCGTGCCAATGAATTTGCCAAGGTGGGAGGTGCGAAAGTGGGGAGCATGCGTTCAGCCAGTCAGGGTGCATTTTATATTTTGCCTGAAAGTGGTTCGGATGAAGATAGTGATTATGGTGGAGCCTATGATAAAGCCACCATTAATAAAATTGCCCGTGTGGTGGTCACCATTAATTATGCGATTGAATAGTGAGGATTATTTTTTAATCACTATAAAATATTAAAAGAAATTATGAAGATCAAGATACATTCAAATACGGTGTATCTTTCTTTTTTTGCATACAATGATTTTGATCTAGCCATACATTTGAAAAGATAAATAAAATTGGGGAAATTGAAAATGCATCATCTTGCAAAAATATTTGCTTTAACCGTACTTGGCAGTATGATTGCCGCCTGTCAATCAGTTGAACCACAACATCGCCAAATTGCAATGGAAGCGCATGATCAGGCCATGTCTGCAAGTATGAAAGCGATGGCGACACCACGTCCTGTATTGGCAATTGCAGCCATGCCCGCACCTGCAATGGAACGCCAGCGTTTAGAGCAAAACACTGAAAAATATCAGAAAAATGATGTGAATCCTGTACATCGGGTTGCAGATCAGGCAGTTTCAACCTTTAGCATTGATGTTGATACAGGCAGTTATAGCAATACTCGCCGTTTCCTGAATGATGGACGTTTACCGCCAGTCGATGCGGTTCGTACTGAAGAAATGATTAATTATTTTGATTATCAATATCCACAGCCCAACAATATTCATCCTTTTTCAGTCACCACTGAAACGGTAGATTCACCGTGGAAAGAAAATGCCAAGTTAATCAAAATTGGTATTCAAGCCAAAGACTTGGCAACCAAACAGTTACCACCAGCCAATCTGGTTTTCCTTGTTGATGTCTCAGGAAGTATGGATGCCCCAGATAAATTGCCCTTGGTTAAGCAAACTCTACGTTTATTGACTGAGCAACTACGTCCGCAAGATAAGGTAACGATTATTACCTATGCTAGTGGTGAAAAACTGGTTTTGGAACCTACTTCGGGCGATCAAAAAGACAAGATTTTGCGTGTGATTGATGCCTTGCAGGCGAGTGGTGCAACCGCAGGCGAGCAGGCAATTCAACTGGCCTATCAACAGGCTGAAAAAGCCATGCTGAAAAATGGCATCAATCGGATTTTGCTGGCAACGGATGGTGACTTTAATGTCGGGATCACCGATTTTAGTACCCTAAAAGGCATGGTGGCGGAAAAGCGCAAAAGTGGTATTTCGCTCACGACATTGGGCTTTGGAACAGGCAACTATAATGAACAGTTGATGGAGCAGCTTGCCGATGCAGGCGATGGTAATTACAGTTATATCGACAATAAGAATGAAGCCAAAAAAGTGGTGCAGCGTCAGCTTTCATCCACACTTGCGACAGTGGCGCAGGATGTCAAGATTCAGGTCGAGTTTAATCCAGTGACTGTAAAAGAATACCGTTTGGTTGGCTATGAAAATCGGATGTTGAAACAGGAAGATTTTAATAACGACAAGGTTGATGCAGGTGATATTGGGGCGGGGCATAATGTCACTGCCATTTATGAGATCATTCCAGTCGGGCAGCAAGGCTGGCTCAATGATTCACGCTACCAAACCCCGACAAAAACCAATGCAGGAAATACCTCGGAATATGCTTTTGTCAATGTGCGTTATAAATTACCGAATCAGGATAAAAGTATTTTATTGAATCAGCCTGTGCCAGTAGGTCGTAAATCTTTATCCCAAGCCAGTAATGATACCCGTTTTGCGATTGCGGTGGCTTCCTATGCCCAGCAGTTAAAAGGTGGAGAATATAATGGTGCAATGGGCTGGGATCAGATTATTCAACTGGCTCAGCAGTCAGCCAAACCTGATCCTTATTTAATGCGAGAGGAATTTATTGAGCTGGCAAAAATCGCAAAAAATCTCAGTGCTAAAAAGGACTAGAGATTAAATTGATGAAAAGCGGTCGGAAAAACCGCTTTTTTAATGCCTAAATCTCGTGATTTGCAGCAGATTATGCTATAAGCATGGCGTTTTATTGACATCTTATTGTGTATGTTTGAAGATTTACTCCTCCCCATGTTTGATGATGAATATTATCCCGATATTCTGGTTGCCGAAGTCAAACAGCATATTCAGCAGTTCTCAAAAAAAGTAGCTGATTCAGGCATATCTGAATCGGATATTTATCGTTTCGCCCATCAAACCCTGATTGAAATTAACGAAATGAAACCGCAGTTTGATGATCTAGATTCAAGCCTGGACGATACGGCTGCAGATTATATTGCTGAAGCCATGATGATGATTGTGCAGGAGGCGGGATATTTGGAGATTGAAATGGAAGAGTTGATTGCCAATCGGGAGTGGTAAGCTGCACTCCCAAACTAAAATTCCTCTTTAAAAAATGATTATTGCGCTGTTTCACTCCAAAGTTTGGGTAAAACAATTTGCCCTGAAATCCCTGCCTCAATTTTAGGCTGTCTGATTTTTTGATAATAGATACTTTCACTATTGATCAATAAACCCAAAGTATCATTTTTATGCAATTTTGCATTGACACTTGGAAGTTCAATATTTTGACCTTCTCCATCTTGCTGTGATGAACCTTGTATCACCTGATCATAAAGGCGTTTTTTTGCTGGATTCAATGGCGTAGTCTGTTCATTTAGAATCTGGTATTTGCCCGTCCTGGCTGATTTTACTGCAACGGAAATAAACAGGGTTGGAGCGATTTGCCCAGACTTTGACTCAATGTTGAGTGTCAACTGTAGTGAACCCGTCATATAAGTGGTTTGGGTTGCGCTATGAATGGGAATAAACACTGCCTGTTTCGGTGTTGCTGCAATCCACGTTTTGGCAATGCTGTAGTGTGTGCTAGGTGTTAAATCACTCAGATGATTTACAGGGCTATGGTCAATACATAATTCAGGCAATGTTATAGGTGCTTGATCTTTAAGTTTCTGGTTAAACCACGCCATAATCGTATCTTGCAAATTATAGTGTTGTTTATTGCCACAACTGACTGACTTGCCAATATACCAAAATGGTGTATTGCCCAACGGTGAATGTTGGGCAAAAGGCTGTAAATGACCACCTTGAACACCGATTAAATGTACCTCATGCTGGGCATGCTGAATACATTGTGCAGCCTTGACTCCTTCATTAAATGGAAACAATACATCCCGAAATCCCTGAATAATCAGGGCATCTGCTTTTGGTGCCTGGGCATGTTCACAAAACCAGCTGGCCTGATGGGTTTTAAGGAAGTTATAGGTAGAATCCTTTAATTGACCTTGCTGGGTATCGACATAGGCCTGTTTCAATTCAGGATCAAACTTGTTCCAGTTCCACCAGTCACCAATCAGGTTGAGGAATGTAATCCAGTCACTTTTGGGAATCCCATTCGGGGCAAGGCTATTCACAATGTCATACCATGTTGTGATCGGTACAATCGCCTGTAGACGGGGATCTAAAGCGGAAACCAAATACTGTATGCCGCCTGCATAGGACTCACCAATCATACCTGCACGGACACCGTTCTGATTTTTTGCCAATTGAGGAAGATGTTGTTCAGCCCAGTTCATGATGCTGATCACGTCCTGAGCTTCCTTTTCAGGATCGGCAAGGCGAATTTTACCCTGACTATTGCCATGCCCACGCTGGTCATAACTAATCACCCAATAACCATTTTGCCAGGCTGTTTTTGCCACTTGTCCAGTCGGTAGCAGAAAACCATACAGGCTCAGGCTAGGGCGTTTCATACGGGACAAGCCAAAACCATGCGTATGCAATAACAAAGGCGCAGTTTGCCCGACCTTTAAATGTGGCTGATAAACAGTAAAAGCCAGTATCGTGCCATCGGGAGCGATGGTTTTTGCCTGATAATAGCGCTGTTTTAATTCACTGGTCTTGACTTGGGTAGAGATAGGTTGAACGGCGGCATGCATACAACCCTGTAATGCCAGAACTAAGCCAAACCATAGCCATAAAAGGTAGGTACGCATCGATTTTTTCATCCTTGATCAAATCTTTGGGAGCTCACAATGTGAGTGGCTATAGTTTACTGTGGCTCGTCAATGGATACCATCCACTGATAGATCATTTTGGCTGACCTATCAGTTTTAATCGTTACAACACACGGGCTTTGTTGCGATAGGCATATAAAGACAGGCCTAAGCATAGGAAAATTAAACCTATAATCAAGTGTGAGCTAAGGGGCTCATGGTTAAAAAATACACCCCAAAAGGTGGCCAATACAGGTGTAAGGATCGTGATCAGCATCACCGTGGTTGGATTCAACTTCTGGATGAGGTGAAAATAAAAAATCATTGCGAGTATGGAAGAAAAAAACGCACTATAAAGTATAGCCAGACTTGCCTGTAAACTCGGCAATTGCGTTGGCATCTCATTCAGAAAAAAGGGCAGCAGGCATACATAGCCCAACCATGACACCAGAGTTGAACCTGTGGTCTGAATGATTGGATGGATGTCAGCACCAACTTTCGCCACAGCAAACATTGAAATGACATAAAGAAATACGGCCAGCATCACATAGCCAACGCCCAGCATATCCATCTGAATATGATCAGCGCCAATTCCCATCGTGAGCGCTAAACCGAATATGGCAAGACTCAGTCCATACCATTGACGTTTTAAAAAATGTTCGCGCTTTAAAATAAACACCGCAATCAAGCCTGACCATAATGGGGCGGTGCCAAAAATAATCGAGATCATGCCAGATGAAATTCGGGTTGCGCCGATATAGCAAAAGGTCATTGAACCAAACAACCCCAATGCTCCTGCGGCATAACTCATCAGGGATTTTTTATTGATGATGAGTTTTAGTCGAAAATAAAACAGACAGATCAAGGCCAGAGGAATGGCAATGCTGAATCGTAGAAACAAGCCCCACGCCCAATGAATTTCATGCACTGTCCAGACGGCTGCCAATGGGGTCAATGACCAGATCAGCACCACAGCAATGAATTGACCGACTGTAGCAAGGCGAGGGTTGGCAGGGACTACAGTCGGTTGCACCTGTGTGGTCTGTATAAAATTCTTTTGCTGAAACTGTGACATGAGAAATCTCCTGTTATTGTTGCAATCGCAACAATGTGTTTTTTTAGATTTAAAAAAATAGGGCAATAAAAAAGGTCGCTACTGAGGCGACCTTGCTGTTCAAATGATGCTTTTAAATTGTCATCGGCTGAATATTTGCAAAGTCCCCCGCATTAAAATGCAGACACGTCGCCATGCCGCACTGGCGGGAATGCTGTGCGGAATCATAATCAGGCGTGTAGAGGAAACTTGCTTTGCCAACATGAGCATGATTTAAAAATAAACGATAGATTTTTATAACATAAGCTTGGGTTGAAAAATAGTTATAATCTCAAATCATGATAAAAATATCAGTGAATAAAATAAAGAATTTGTGATTGCTTAAAATGAGAATCTTTCCATAATGATGTCATCCAGTTTTTATAAGAAGTTTTCTATTGTCTCCTCTAGAAATAATAGCCGTCATTATTAGTGTGATTGGGGTTGCCTTAACCATTCAACGCAATATGTGGTGCTGGTGGTTTAACTTTCTGGCTTTCATTTTATATGCCTATCTTTTCTTTACTTTTAAGCTGTATGGCGAAACCATTCTGCAATTTTTCTTTATGGTGATTAATTTCTATGGTTTCTATTATTGGCTAAAAGGCAAGCGTCAGGATCATGAGATTCGGATTGAACCGATCGCTAGCAAAATGGTTTTGCTACAAATGTGTCTGGCTGCAATCGGTGGCTTGTTGTTTGGCTTGATCCTAAAGCATTTTACTGATGCCGCCGTACCAATGCTGGATTCACAACTGGCTGCATTTAGCCTGCTGGCGACCTACTGGACCAGCCGTAAGCATATTGCGACCTGGGTGTTGTGGGTGTTTGTGGATATTGTCTATGTGGGTATGTTTATCTACAAGGAACTGTTCCTGACCGCAGGTTTATATGCTGCATTTGTGTTGCTGGCAGCCTATGGCTGGTGGCAATGGCAACAGGTTAAACGCAAGCAACTGGCTCATCCATAAAATAGGGGCAGGTGATCTGCCCTTATTTATTCACCTGAGTTTGACTTAAATATTTCTTTAACTTATGAAAGACAATAAGATGATAATTTTATGAAAAGGCTGAAGAATTAAAAATATGAAGAATAGATTTTTAATTATTGGTTTAGTTAAGTTTGGTTGCTGTTTTTTTTGTACAAAAAATCCTATAAAAATCATGTTATTGCATATCATTAAAAAATATAGCGTTACAAAATGAGTGAATAATTCCTTAAGTTATTAATTTTTTTATATAAAAATTAAAGGTGCATTTAAAAGGATTTTTATGGGGCCAAAGCGTATGCAACAACTGGAGAATCATATTATTGGGATGATTTATGATGCTGCCTTGGATCATCAGCTTTGGACACAGGTTTTACAGTCCATTGTTGAATATACACAGAGTAATACTGCTATTTTTACTGCGGTTGATCAGCTGAATCCCAGTTTTGATTTTGTCTATACCTACAACATTCCTGAATCAGCTTTAGAAGCCTATCAGGATGAATGTATCAATGTGATTGATATGAAACTGCATGTCCCTTTATGGCAGCAGGCTGGCATTGGCGGGGTGGTGCATGCAGATTTGAGTCATTATGCAGATATGCCTGAATATTCAGATGAATATATTTTTCATGACCGATGTTTAAGAACTGCTGGGATTAGCCGTTTTGGTGCTGTTCTGCTTGAACAGGGGAAATATCAATGGTCGGTATTTGCAGTACACCGTACCCCAAAAGCACCGCCCTACACTGTGGAGGAACTGCAACTGTTGGCCCGATTAGGCAAGCATTTGCGTCGTGCCCTACAAATTCATCGGCAGTTAAGTATTGTAAGGCAGGAAAACAGTGAACTGTATCAGTTGATTGATGGGCTAAGGACAGGCGTAATCATTTTAGATGAACAGATGAATATTGCCTACAGTAATCTTCAGGCCAAACATATTTTAGAACATTCTGCCTTATTGAGCATTGATCAATATAACCATTTATATGCTCCTGCCCAGTTTCATGCACAGTTGCACCGTTTGATTCAAAGTGCACTGTTTAAGGACAATACCGTTAATGCAGAAGATGTTGGCGGTGTTCTGGGAATTTATGGGCAACAGGGAGAACATCCGATTATGCTGACAGTCACGCCATTATCTGACCAGTCACATATCTTCCAGATTGATCAGCGACAACGGGTTGCGCTGTTTATTACAGAAGTTCATGAAAAGTGCCAGTTGGCGGAACAGTTTGTGCAGCAGTTGTATGGGCTGTCACATCGTGAAGTACAAATCTGTGTGCTATTTTTTAAGGGGTTGAAGACTGAGGAAATCTCAACACATCTAGGTCTGACTTATCACTCAGTACGGACTTATTTTAAAACGATTTATGCGAAAACGCAGTGTAATTCACAAGCTGAATTATTAAAATTGCTGGCAGGGTTTACACTGGATTTTGAGCATATCGTTTAGTTTGGGCCCTTTCATCGGTTTGAATGAAAGGGCATGTGTTGGATTATTTTATTCGTTTGAAAATTGCGGGTTCTTCATTTTCATATTGAACTGCAAGTGAGTCATTTTGCTTAATGGTGAATGTGTAGCTGTCTAGATCATATTGTCCAGGAACCAGCTCTGGATGATAGGAATCAACTAAACCAGCACAGCCTGTGGTGTCATAATAAATCTCAGAAACTTTCAGCGTGTTATTGGTGGCACTGTATTTACCATATTCTAAGCCATTGAATGCACAATCTTCTTCTGTAGTGTGCAGTAGGAAATAGCTATTATCGCTAAAGAACGTAAAGATGTGGTTCGGCATCTGCCATGAACCGACCAAACTGTTTTCCTGATTTGGAACTTTAGTCAGGGTATAACGGGCATTGTTGTCACTCGGTTCCCGTATCAGCAAGCTGTCTTTTTGCTCACCATAGGAAAGATAAATATCGGTGTCGGAACCAGCAAAGCCCCATTCACCATTTTTATCAAGACTTGCAGTTGCTTTTATATGTGAAGTAATTGGGTCGATATTAAAATTACCAATCTCAATGCCAGCTTGTCCATATGCATCTTTAGCAGAGGCCTGTCCCATCACATAGTTGCCATTTGCATCCACATAAACCAGGGTTTTTTCTTTGGCCTTGGTTGAGGATAGTTGCCATACGCCTGCAATATCACTATAAAATGCCTTTCTTAAATTGACCTTGGCTGTTTCAGAATCCACTAGGGTTGTTCCTGATTCTGCTATCGTCTTTTTAACATTGCTGTCCTGTACAAACGCTGTTGAAGCTTGATCAAAATTGATGGGTGTCCCCGCTAAAACATTTTTGGTTTGATCACTGACCTGAATACCTGCTAATGCTGTATTACTGTCCAGAGACTGAATAAATGCAACCAGATTTTCCTTAACATTGGTTTTTTCAGATAGATCTACAGGAGTGAGGACTGCTTTGGCACTCACCTCATCCCCCAGTTGGACATTGCCTAAACTAAAACGAATGTTTTCTCCAGTTTTGTAATTAAATTCGCCCTTGTCATTGGTATCACCCTGTGTGCCGCCACTGGTTTGATAGTGAACACCTGAAACAATCTCGCCATTTCTAAATACCCCGACCTTTGACTCATTTGGTTGGGTAGGGGGATTAGGATTGTCTGGCGTTGCAGAGTCATGATCATTGTCAGAACCGCCACATGCTGTTAAAAGACTCGCTAAGGTAATGACTAAAAAAGTTTTTTTCATAGCATTTTTCTCTCTATGTTGCTTTATATTCAGCATAGAGAGATTTTATTTAACTGCATATCCGCAAATGTGGAGTATCGTAAGACTCAGGATTCGTTCTTAACTTTGAATATCAGGATGGCCTGTGTTTCCAATAAGGCCAATTTTCCTCAGGACTAAACTGATAATTGCCATCCAGCCAGTATGTCCGTTTTGGCGCTGACTTTTCCTTAAGTCCCATGATATGCATCAGGTTGTCATCAAGTTCTGCCGTGTTCAGTGTCCTGGTTTTATCCACACCAGTTGAGGGGATATGGTCATACCACATGATCACGGGAACCTGATAACCCGCCTTGGTATTTGGGCTGTGGCCTGCATAATCGATTTCATGCCCGACTTCATTGCCATGATCCGATACCACCATGAATGACCTGAAGTCTGGTACATGATCGGCCTGTAACTCATCCAGAAATTTGGCCAACAAGGAATCTTCATATAACACGGCGTTGTCATAATCATTGCGTAGCGAACGAATCCACGGGTCAATATCCCTGTTTTTAAGGTCAGTTTCCACCGCATCATTACTGGTGCTGGTAAAGCGGTTAAATGCTGCTGGATAACGTTCCTGATAGTTGGGATGGGCACCGATCAAATGCAGGATAATCAATTTTTTCGGTTCAGGGTCAGCTAGTGCCTGCTGATAATCAGGGAGCAGGTTTTCATCCAGAGAACTGCTGCTACGTCCTGAACGCCTGTTTTTATAAATGGCTTTATCCGTATAGGAACCAAAAAGGGAGGAGAGATAAACATCGTCCTGATTGCTGATCCAGTAAATTTTATAGCCTGCCGCTCGGGCATAGGCCAGCACACTTTCAGGGGAATATTTATCATGTTCCGATGCAGGGCTTTCCGTCAATAAAACTCGTAAGGCATTGATGGTGGATGGAGCAGGTGAAAAGGCGTTACAAAACACTTTAAGCTGATTCAATCGTTTACTGAGTTCTGGTGTGGTATCTCGTGGATAGCCACATACACCATAATTCAGGCTGGTGATACTTTCTGAAAGTACCAGAACATGGGTTTGTTTGCCTTTTGCCTGCTCAGTTAAGACCAGATTCTGTTTTGCGCTGAGATCCCATTGCTGATGTACAGCTTTATGTTGCTTGATCCTGTTTTTAAAATTCTGAATTTTGGCATGATAGTCTTGCCAAAATACCACAGGGTGAACTTTGCGCGAGGGCTTCATTAAATAGCTGGTGATCGTTAATAATATTAAAAAAATGATAAAAAAACGATAAAAACGTTGATTCCAGACTTGCAAAAGGTCATTTGCACTTAAATATTTAAATACTGCATAGCTATAGCTCACTGTAAGAAAAGCTAAGCCTGATAAGACCAGAATAAGAGAGGCGAGATGTAATTCAAAAAATTCCAGAATTTCCTGCTGATTGGTATTGGCAACCGCCTCGATAATAAAATAGGCCTCATTGTCACTGTTAAATAGAAACCATGTGCTGGAACGTAACAGTGCATCAAGCCAGAAAATAAACCACCATATGATGGTGAGAACATGCCAATATTTTTTCTGTTTAATGATGGCGAGAATAAGAAAAATTGTTCCAGGCAAGGATAGGAAGCCCAGTCGTAAACCATCGGTTAAATTTCCAGCAGAAATCAACAGACCGCCCGTGATTAACGCAGGCAGCACAATAAGCAGCAAAATATTAAAATTTTTTAAGCTGGCTTTCATATGGTTCTAATACAGTGGGAGAGAGTAATAAGCGTGCTAATATCGGTTTAAGTGGAGGATGTGTCAATTCAAAATTGGGAAGTATTTGATTGCACAGCAAATTAAATTGTTTAGCAAAGCTTTAATTTCTCATGCAAATGAACATTGAAATTATTTCCCTTAAATCTCCAAAATCCATTATTTCTCCGCAATTTCCGCTTTTTGCAATGATATGTTAATAGAGATGGTGTTTGCTGGAAAGCTCGGTAATGATCATATGCTGAAAGTCACCATATTGGTTTATGTTTTTGAAAAATTGACTGTTTCAACCATGGAATGAACAGCCGTGCTATCTAAGTTTTTTATTGAGCGACCCATTTTTGCAGGTGTACTTGCCATTATCGTCATGGCTTTAGGGATACTCGCGATTCTCAACTTACCTGTGGAACGCTATCCTGATATTGCACCGCCTAAAATTACTGTCTCAACAAATTATAGTGGGGCAGATGCCAAAACTGTTGAGCAGAGTGTTACTCAGGTATTGGAGCAGCAAATCCAGGGGCTTGACCATTTACTGTATTTTAGTTCAACCAGTGATGCCTCAGGCCGTAGCCGTATTACCATCAGTTTTGAAAATGGCACCAATCCAGATACCGCACAGGTTCAGGTACAAAATAAAATCAGTGGTGTGATTCGGCGTTTGCCCGATGCGGTACAGCGTCAGGGTGTCAATGTCAGTAAGTCACTTGGTGATACCTTTATGGTGGTGGGGTTATATGACAGTACAGGAAAATCAACTAACATCACCTTATCCGATTATCTTTCAACCCATGTACTGGATAATTTAAATCGTATTGATGGGGTGGGTGAAACCGATGTGTTTGGTTCACAGTATGCCATGCGAATTTGGCTGGACCCCAATAAACTGATCCAGTACCACCTGATCCCCAATGATATTGTTGCAGCGATTAGTACCCAAAATACGCAGGTTGCCGCGGGTGCAATTGGTGACTTGCCTGTGGTGGATGGTCAATATCTCAATGCCAAAGTGACTTCAGGTTCCCGATTAAAAACCATTCAGGACTTTGAGCAAATCGTGGTTAAATCCAATGTCTCAGGCAGTTTTGTTTTACTCAAGGACATTGCCCGTATTGAACTTGGTGCAGAAAATTACCAGTCTTTTAACACCATTAATGGTTATCCAGCGGCAGGTTTGGGAATTTCACTTTCTTCGGGTGCCAATGCCATCCAGACCTCTAAACTGATTCACCAGACGCTGGATGAGTTATCCAGCAAATTGCCTGCTGGCTATAAAATCGTTTATCCACGTGACAACACACCTTTTGTTCAGGAATCCATCAAGGAAGTAATCAAGACATTGGTTGAGGCCATTGGTTTGGTGATTCTGGTGATGTTCCTGTTCCTGCAAAGCTGGCGTGCCACGCTGATTCCAAGTATTACTGTACCGATTGTGATTCTCGGTACTTTTGCTGTGCTGGAGTTGCTTGGGTTTAGTATCAATACTTTAACCTTATTTGCTTTGGTCCTTGCCATTGGTCTGTTGGTGGATGATGCCATTGTGGTGGTGGAAAACGTGGAAAGATTGATGCATGAGCAGCATCTCTCTCCCAAACAGGCTGCCACTGAATCAATGCAGGAAATTAGTGGCGCACTGATTGGGATTACGCTGGTGCTGACTGCGGTCTTTATTCCAATGTCTTTCTTTGCAGGATCAATTGGTGTGATCTATCGCCAGTTCTCCATTACCCTGGTTGCTGCCATGATATTGTCACTGTTGGTGGCTTTGGTACTGACGCCTGCATTGTGTGCCTTGATTCTAAAACCGAACCATCAACCTAAAAAATGGGCTGTTCACTTCAATAACGGGATTGAACGCTTAAAAACCAAATACCTGAATTTAGTCCAGACCACATTGCGCTATAAAGCCCCTGTTCTGGTGATATTTATTGCATTGATTGCGGTATTTGCCCTGTTCTATAAAGGCTTGCAAAGCAGTTTCCTGCCGAAAGAGGATCAAGGAATCTTAAGTGTGCAATTTAGGCTGGTGGATAGCGCACCACTGTCCAAAAGTCAGGAAGTGGGTGAGTCGATTCGACAATATTTTCTCCAGAATGAACAACACAATGTCAAGCTGGTACTGATTCGTTATGGACGCAATAACTCAGGTACAGGGCAGAACTTAGGACAGGGTTTTATTGCACTGAATCATTGGGATGAACGTACAGGACAGAAAAACTCTGCCGAAGCCATTCGTAAACGGGCGCTTAAATATTTTAGCCAATTTCCCAATGCCCAGATTAACGTGACCTTACCCGCTTCGGTAAATGGTCTGGGTTCAACCGATGGACTTGATTTCTGGATTCAGGACTTGAATGGTCAGGGCGACCAATTCCTTGATCAAAGCTTTAAGCAGCTACAGCAGCTCGGTCAGAAATTTTCGAGCTTTGAGAATCTTGATAAGCAGTCAACCGACAGTAAAGCGACCCTGAATGTGAAGATTGACTATAAACAGGCGTTGGCAAATGGCCTAAACCTGAATGATATCAATAGCACCTTGTCAACGGCATGGGGTGGAACCTATGTAAATGACTTTATTGATCGGGGACGGATTAAGCAGGTGATTCTACAGGGTGATGCACCGTTTCGTTCCAAACCAGAAGATTTATATCAATGGTCAGTCCGCAACAGTCAAAACCAGATGGTGCCATTCAGCTCATTCTCAAATACGTCCTGGGCAGGGAATCCAAGTATTGTGCAGCGTTATATGGGCTATAGCGCCCTGCAACTACAGGCCAATGTGGGCAGTGGCCAATCCTCTGGACAGGCCATGAAGGATATTGAGCAGTTGGTGGGCCAGCAACAGGGACTGGGATTATTGTGGACAGGACTTTCCTATCAGGAAAAGCAGTCAACCAATCAGGCAATCTGGCTATATTTAATCTCCATTGCATTTATTTTCCTATGTTTGGCCGCCCTATATGAGAGCTTGCGTATCCCAATGGCGGTGATGACTGCAATTCCCTTGGGGATTGGAGGCAGTATTATCTTTGCGCATAGTTTTGGTTTGCCGAATGATGTGTATTTCCAGATTGCCTTGCTGACCACCATTGGTTTGTCCTGTAAAAATGCGATTCTGATTGTTGAGTTTGCGGCAATGGCACAGGCTCAGGGGAAAAATGCCATTCAGGCCGCATTGCAGGGTGCAGGCTTGCGTTTACGCCCGATTCTGATGACATCCTTTGCTTTTGGCGCGGGGGTGATTCCCTTGGTTTTTGCTTTTGGTGCGGGTGCGGTCAGTCGTCAGGAAATCGGGATCAGTGTTTTGGGTGGAGTGGTCTTTGGAACGGTCTTGGTGCTGATCTTTATTCCATTTATGTTTGTACTGGTTGCCAATATGTTTAGGCCTAAACATAGACTGGAAACCATTGAATAAGACAGTCTTTAAAATTCAATGCAAATGAATGATCAGGTTTATGGGCCAAGTCCATAGACCTGAATTGTTCATTTTTGTTAGCTCATTTGAGAATGAAAAAAATTATTTGTAGTATTGCCGTGCCGTATAAACGGCTCAATGAGGATTAATTGCCTAAATGGACACGCAGAGTTGTCGTTTTTCAAGAATTAAACATTTTTATATTGACCAAGTTCTGAATGAAGCGCTGATCCGCCAGTAAAATAATAGGCTGATTGACTCTTCATGACAGATCATTGGTGAAGAGGTGGATATGAGCTCCAACAATTTCTTATATTTATTAAATGATGCACTAAAGAATAATCAGATTGAACTTGCACTTGATTCGGTAAAAACATTCCGTGCCGTTGACATTGCGGATGTGTTGACCCAGTTACCTGTAGAACAGGGGCAATTGCTGTTAACACATTTGCCCAAACGGGCCTATGTGTTTTCTTATCTTCCCCCCATTGAACAGGTCAATCTGGCGAAAGTCATGCCAAGAAATATTCTGGCTGAAATTATTGGCGAGATGTCATCGGATAAACGGGCTGATGTATTTAAATGTCTGGACCAAGAACAGCAAAATGCGCTGCTGCCTGCATTAGCTCAGGCAGAAAGGGAGGATATTCGCCAACTTTCCTCCTATGTTGAGGGAACCGCTGGAGCGATCATGAGTTCCGAGTATGCGACCTTAAAACCCAACATGATGGTAAAAGATGCGATTAAGATGTTGCGTCTGGAAGCGCCTGATACCGAGACAATTTACTTTGCCTATGTGTTGGATCAGGCACGAAAGATTTTGGGTGTTCTATCCTTAAAGCAACTGATACTTGCGCCTGAGGAGCAGAACATTAATGAGCTGATGGAAACTGATATTCTGAAAGCCTATGTCGATACAGATCAGGATGAGGTCGCGAAAACTATTGCCCGTTATGACCTATTGGCCCTGCCGATCATTGACCATCAGGACATGATGGTGGGAATAGTCACTTATGATGATGCAATGGATGTTGCCAGTGAGGAGGCGACGGAGGACTTCCTGAAAGTGGGGGCGGTGAATGCCTCATCTAAACTCAGTATCAAGTCGGCACCGATTTTGCTGCTCTATCAGAAACGGGTGTTTTGGCTGGTTTTCTTGGTTTTTGGCAGTTTGCTTTCGGGTATTGGGATTGCCCATTATGAAGATGTGATTTCGCAAAATCTGGTGCTGGTGTTCTTCTTGCCATTGCTGGTCGGAAGTGGGGGAAATGCGGGTTCCCAGTCTTCAACCCTCATGGTACGTGCCTTGGCTACGGGGGATGTGCAGTTTAGGGACTGGTTTCATTTATTGGGACGGGAAAGTCTGGTGGCTTTGTGCCTTGGTGGGACTATGGCCGTTGCAGTGTCGTTGTTGGGCTATTTCCGTGGTGACGAAATGATCGCCTTGGTCTTGGCAATCAGTATGATGGGTATTGTGTTGATGGGGTGTCTGATTGGGATGAGCTTGCCCTTTATCTTGAATAAGGCAGGACTTGATCCAGCAAGTGCTTCGGCACCTTTGGTCACTTCAATCTGTGATGCCACAGGTGTAATCGTGTATTTGTTTATTGCTTCAATGATTTTATTCTGAACTGTTATAATAATTGTACCGACAAAGCCTAAAAAGTACTTTATTCTCAGGCATAAACAACGTTTTTAGGTTGAGTGAATGACTGATCCAACACAAAAAAAATTAACCCAGCAGCAGGCGATTGCGGTGGAACGTGATCTGGCAAAATTTGCCAATACCATGGATAGTTTGGTCAGGATTCCATTTACTAGGCAGGGCGTGGGAGCCGATGCTGCGCTCAGTACCATTCCCTTTGCGGGTGATGTTGCAGGTTTTGTCCTGACGCTCTACGCTTTTAAAAAGGCAAGGGAAGTGGGTGTTCCACAACATAAACTGAATGGTGTGGTCAGACTGGCGATTATGGATATGCTGGTGGGTTTTGTACCGATTGTTGGTACCCTGTTTGATGTGTTTATTCGTCCGAGCCGCAAGACACTGGACATTGTGCATGAGCATATCCGTGAGGAATATCAGGTATACAGTGACATCCATGTGGTGCATCCATTCCTGCATGAATCCCTTGAGCAAAAGCAGAAAACCTCTGCATTTTGGCGTAATCCAATTGTTAGCTGGATTTGGTTAAGAATTCCTGACTTGCTGGGTATTGCGGTACTTATTCTATTGGTGATTGCCATGTGGGCTGGTTTTAGCTATTTATGGGATCTGTATCAGTCTTTCAAGGCTGGTTAAATTAAGTAAGTAAAAATAAAGCCTCCATTTTGGAGGCTTTATCGTTTATCTGGTCTGGGTTATTGAACATTTAATTGCTGTAAGGCGGCAACACGTTGTTCAATGGTTGGGTGGGTTTGAAATAAAGCAGCTAAGCTAAAGCCTTGTTCCTTACCTTCCGCAATCGCAAATGCCTTCATTTCTTTCGGCATTTGGTCTGGCATTTCAGACTCCGCCTGTAAACGAAGCAGGGCAGAAATCATCGCCTGTTTACCAGCCAAACGTGCTCCAGCCTCGTCTGCACGGTATTCACGTTGACGGGAGAACCACATCACAATGGCAGAGGCCAGAATACCGAACACAATGTCAAGTACAATGGTAATGGCAAAATAGGCCAGGCCTGGGGCTTCACCATCTTCACGACCAAACACGTTACGGTCAATAAAGTCACCTGCGACACGTGCAAAGAACATTACGAAAGCGTTGACCACACCTTGAATCAAGGCCAGTGTCACCATGTCACCATTGGCAACGTGTCCGATTTCATGGGCCAGCACAGCACGAAGTTCATCTTTGTTCATACGCTCAAGTAGACCTGTGGAAACGGCAACCAGCGCATCGTTTTTATTCCAACCTGTTGCAAACGCATTGGATTGGTAAGACGGGAAAATACCAACCTCAGGCATGTTGATTCCTGCACGTTGGGCTAACTGAGCAACTTCCTGCAATAACCATGCTTCCGCCTGGTTACGAGGTGCATTTGGGTCGATTAATTCAGTCCCAGTGGTTTTTTTAGCCATCCACTTTGACATGAACAGGGAAATAAAAGAACCCACCATACCAAAGACAAAACAGATGACCATCAGGTTGCCTAGATTTAAGCCACCCGCACCACGGTAACTACCGACACCGAAGAGTGACAAAATAATGCCAGCTACAACCAGTACCGCGAGGTTGGTTAGCAAGAACAAACCAATCCGCATCATTGAGAAAACCCTCTTATAAAGAAAAAGTGATCTGATTTATAAATTATAAACCATACCGATAATATGCAGGGTGAACCCCAAAAATTCAAGATTTATATACAAAATTAATCAACAAGTTGTCGGTGCACTTCTTGAACTTCTGCTTCACATTTATAAATATATTTGCGATTTAATTGCTTAGGAAAAACGATATCTTGACGCAGTTTGGCCTTATAATATTTTTTAAATATCGTTATATTTTCTTGCTTTTCACTTATACAATCATCAAAAGTGGAGTATGAAATTCCTAAATCGTGTGTATTAGTATCTAAAAGAGCTTCACCACTCCAAAGAGTTTCTATAACAATTGGAGAAAATCCAATTTCTTTTGTTATTTTAAATGGTTTTAATGGGGGCGGCCCAATTTTACCTGCACCTTCCCATTCAATATATATTTGTTTATAGCGAGTTACTGCATCCAAAGAATTGGACTCAAGTGCTTTAATCTTTTCATCTGTGGCTTTAATTTCTTTTAGTGTATATTTTTTCCCACAATATGGAGCTATGTATGGTTCGTTAGTTGGACAATTTTTTAATATAGATGAGAAATGACCATTAGAACCATTACGATAATAATATATATTGGGACTATATTTATAATATTCTCTTTTTTTTGGGTCTGAGTGATCTCTAATCAAAATAGAAATAAAATTATCAGGGTATACGATTGTATTTTTTAATTCGAAATTATTTGATTCTCTTTCCCTATTACTTAGGATGGTACTGCCTTTTTCATCTTTATAAGTATAGATAGTTTGAGCAAAACAAATGCTTTGCAGATGCATCCAGCAAGCAAAAGAAAAGATTGTATACTTTATATGCATTGTATATGTGCTAGAGTTCATGCTGTTAATTGTTGGTTAAAATTGTTGCGGAAGCGATAGCATTTTCAGTTGAGTAAGTTCCTGGAGCATCACTAAAACTATTTCCATCTTTGATAATTCTGCGAACATAATTAGGATTTTTTGGCATAGGTGTTGGTTCAGGAGCAACATTTGCTGAAGAGGTATAATTTGCTGACTGAGCAATAATTTGTTCATTGTTGTTATTAGTTGAGATGCTGCCTAGGCCAGAAGCATATAAATTTTGGTAACGGCTGGTGACACGTCGAACGTAATCCTGAGTTTCACGGAACGGGGGAATACCACCATATTTGTCCACATTGCCTTCACCTGCATTATAGGCGGCAATCGCAAGACGGGTATCGCCGTTAAAACGTTTTAATAGCCAGCTTAGATATTTTACCCCACCAAAAATATTCTGCTGTGGGTCGTATGCATTACTGACATTAAAGCGACGGGCCGTTGCAGGCATGAGTTGCATCAGACCCTGTGCCCCTACAGGTGAGCGTGCACTAATGTTAAAGCCCGATTCGGTGTGCATGATGGCCTTAACCAAACCTTCGGAAACCCCATGTTGCTGGGCAGCCTGCCGAATCAGCTGGTCAAATGCATTTTTATTACGGCTATAGCTTGGTAGAACAGAGGCTTCGCTTGAACCCCAGTTACTATAGCTGTGAATATTACTGTCTGGGTAGTAGGTTGCTTTAATCACTTTTAAACGGCTATATTCGGCTTTTTTAACATTCGTCAATAAAGTTGTGCCATTATTTTGTTTTAAATTATAAATAGTCTGCCCAGCATGCGTAGTTGATACTGTGCTATGAAAAAAACCGATTGACCCCAAACAAAGAGCAAAAAAATAAGTTGTTTTGTCCATCGTTATAATATTCACAAAAGATGAGCTTAAGTTCTTCACAGCAGTTTAACAAAAAAAAGCATAAAAAGTACTTTGGCTACAATTTTTTTATTTTTCACTGTCTGACAAAAATCAAGTCATTTTGTGCGAATGTTCAGCAAAAAAAATTAAAAAATTTTTTTTAAAATCGAAGTATTGACTTATATAACCTATTGATTTTATTTTGATAAAAACATTGGTTAAAAAATGATCAATTTAATCGAACGCCTTATTTTAAGATAAAAACAGTTTGTCAATAGCGTAGAAATCCACAATTTTATCCACAGGTTTTGTGGAAAACTGTGGAAAAGTTTGAAATATAAGCAATCCAGACAATTTTTACTTATTTTGGTCAGAATTTTACCAGTATGAAACTCTAATATGACGATTCAAAGAAATTGAAAAATTCTTTAGGTGCGCATTTTTTCGGAATCAGATAAAATCTTGCGGTATTTTTGTTTATGGGTAAATCACGTCTATGTACGCGCCAGTCGAGTCCAACCAAGGATTTAATTTCAAGCCTGAACTTCCGACCAGTTCGGCATATTATCGCCTGTTGAAAAAGCTGCGTCGTCAAGTTGGACATGCGATTCGTGATTACAACATGATCGAGGATGGCGACAAGGTCATGGTCTGTGTTTCGGGCGGTAAGGACAGCTACACCTTGCTGGATATCCTGTTGCAGTTCAAGCGTATTGCACCCATCAATTTTGATATTGTTGCGGTGAACCTGGACCAGAAACAGCCTGGCTTCCCAGAAGACGTTTTGCCACGTTATATGGAAGAGAACAACATTCCCTACTACATCCTTGAAAAAGACACCTATACCATCACCAAGCGTTTAACGCCTGAGGGCAAGACCTATTGCGCCGTGTGTTCACGCCTGCGCCGTGGTTCCCTCTATGGCTTTGCCCAGGAGATTGGTGCGACCAAGGTCGCGTTGGGACACCATCGTGATGACATCATGGCCACGTTTTTCCTGAACCTGTTCCATGGCGGTAGTCTAAAGGCAATGCCACCGAAATTACTGTCTTCAGATAAAAAGAATATCCTGATTCGTCCTTTGGCCTATGTCGAGGAAAAAGACATTATCAAGTATGCAGAATTGCGTAAGTTTCCCATCATTCCTTGTAACCTGTGTGGTTCACAGGAAAACTTACAGCGTGCCATCATCAATGACATGCTGCGTGAGTGGGATAGACAATATCCGAAACGCCTGCACAGCATCTTTGGCGCATTGCAGAACGTTTCTCCATCGCAGTTGGCTGACCGTGAGCTATTCGACTTTGAGGCGTTGGATGGGCAACGTGAGTTTGACATGAAAGATCCTGAAGAAATGAAGAAGCGTCTTGATGTGGTGAACCTCAGCTTTGCCGCGGAATAATTCCTCCATTCATAAATAAGACAAATAATGCCACCGCAATATATGATGAATATCTGTATTGCGGTTTTTATGTTTTTATTGGAAATGGATTTGCACTCAAACAATTCAAATTTTGACCAATAAGCGATAAAGGTAGCAATAAGCATCTAAAAAATTCAGTTCGAGGTACAAAAAAGCATAGCCTAAACTAAAAATTACATGCTATAACAGGGCACAAGCAAATTGCTTCATGTGATGTCGTCTGGATAGATGGCACAAGAAATTGAACAAATACATTTGAGGAAGAATCATGGCTGCATTTTTAACTGATGATTGGTTTGCAACTGTTGAAAAACTTACTGCTGAGGCGGGTGATTTAAACTTACCACCAGCACTTGCGAATTTAGCGATTAACTTGGTTGTTACAGATGCGGCTGGTAATACAGAGTTGGCTTTAGATGCGGGTAAAATCCAAAAGGGTTTATCTCCAAACGCTAAAACCACTTTGAACATGGATGCGGAAACTTTACGTAAAGTATTCCTTGAGTTTGATATGGCTGCTGCGATGCAGGCATTCATGACAGGTAAAATCAAGGTTCAAGGCGATATGTCTCAGCTTATGGCTTTACAGACGGCTAAACCAAGCCAGGAACAAAAAGACCTATTCAAGAAAGTGCTTGAGCAAACTGCTTAATTGTTTTCTGAACAAAAAAAGCTTACCCAAAGGTAAGCTTTTTTTATGCCTGTCTGGATTCAGACATCGATGCGGTTACTGGTTTTGATGTGCTCTAGATAGGTGCGGATACGGGTGACGTATTGAACCGCTTGCTTATAGCGACCATTTCTAGCTTGATTGCGCTGTAAATAGTCATATAGGTTCACCCACTGATTTGGGTCCTTGCCCTGAGCCTTGATCCGTTTCTGAATCTGGTTCACTGCACCAGGTCCCATGTTGTATGCCACCAGCGCATACCAGTTACGGTCTGGGTAGGCTACATTGGCATATTGATCCAGCATCAGGTCATAATACTTCGCACCACCCTGAATACTCTGTATTGGATCAGATCGGTTACTGACACCCATTGCCTGCGCTGTACTGTTGGTCAGCATCATTAAGCCGCGGACACCCGTGGGAGACACCGAGCTAGGCTTTAGGTAAGACTCCTGATAGCCAATTGCTGCCAACAGGTGCCAATCCAGATTGTATTTTGCGGCACTTTGCTTAAAGCTCGCCTTATAAATCGGTAAACGTTGATTCAGGTCTTTCTGAATAGTTGACCAGGATTCAGGTTTGACCACATTCCGATTATAGAAAGAAGCGAGTTGTTGAGTGGTGCCTGATTGCTTGCTCTGACAGACAAAACCACTGGCTGTCAGGGTAAGGGGATCATCAGCCTGTTTAAACACCCAGTTAAGCTGGGGATTTAGTCCGTTACGACTCAAACTTGCTTGATCACCACAGCTTGCCGAGAAAGAAACCAGTTGTTTGCTCTCAATTGCCGCCAGTGCTGCCGTGGTCATGGCCAGGTTTGCCTTACCTTGGGCAACCCATTTCAATGCGGTTGCATTGTCTGGAACAGTTTTAAAGTCAAGTTTTACGTTGAGGCTTTGTGCATAGTTGCGGGCTAAATCATAGCCGAAACCATGCAGGAACTGACCGTCTTTAAAAACAGTGGTTGGATTTTCAACTGCAACCACTGTTAAAACATTGGTTGTCACAACCGTGTTGTATTGATGTGATTTTTCTGCATTCAAGCTATTGAATGGCATAATGACGATGCCTAAAGCAAGGGCCTGGAATGGTAGCTTGGAAGATAAAGAGTTAAGGCTAGGCCTAGACCCAGAACTTGAATTACTGTGCATGTTGTCTCCGCTACAGGTAATTTATGCCCTAAAAATTGAGGCAAAACTTCACCACAACTTCTAAAAGTTGATAAATTAAATCGGGGTGGGCAAGTCATGAACGTCATTCAAAATGACATTGGGTTAATGGAAAAATGATGAAATGTTTCACATCATTTACAAAGTGTATAAAAAGTAAACAAAAAACTAACTTAGGGGCGCATCTTAAGCGTCAAAAAGGAGCTTGTCAAATTTTGATCAGTAAAAATATGAGAAATACATCACAAACACATGATTTGAAAAAGAATAAAATTTATACACTTTAGTCGTGTTGAAATAAGGAATACAATGCAAAAACTTGTAAATGGATTGTTGTTGTAGCGTTTTTAAATATGAAATCGAACTTGATCACACGTAATGGACATGACTTGCTGGTTGCTGAATTAAAAAAACTATGGCATGACGAACGTCCAGAAATCACCAAAAAGGTAAACTGGGCCGCAAGTTTGGGAGACCGTTCAGAAAATGCAGATTTAAGATTATAACCCTATGATTTGTAATATTTTATTTTTAAAATAACAAAAACATAACCTTAGAGATAGTACATATACTATAAAAAGATTTAACGATTAAAACGAACAACTAGAACTACTCAATCCAAACATTAGGGTGATCCTTATGAGACCTGAGTCTTTTGAAATAAAATTATTGAGCAACTTACATGGCGAAGATCTTCAAATAGTTAAAGATTATTGGTTACAAACTTACACAACGACTGGTGATCTGAAATTTGCAATTAGTGCTAAAACAATTACAGAACAATATAAATTTACAAATACAAAAGAATTATCAAATTTTATTGAATTACATAGCTGCCTAGAACTTATAGATACCAATTTTGAATGTAGAAAATGTCACTCAAGAGTAGGTTTTAAGAATAGGAGTGTTTATAAAGAGTTTTTTAAGAAAGGTTATTTATGTGTAAATTGTGAGTTAAAAAAGAATAATAAAAAAGCTAAGGATTTTATTGATGAATATAAAAATATATTGCAGAAAAAAACCTTTTCTGAATTCGATTTTAGCTATCTTGAAATGATATACATTTTTCTATTCCTATCTCTTGACACAATGGGAGAAGAAAGATTTATCAATAAGAAAGTGTGGGATAGTTTTTATGAAGAAGAAAGAGGTGGGGCAAATATTGTGCTTCAATCCTTGTTTGATAAAAGAGCCATAATTGATAAGTACAAAGATTTAAATAATTTAAAAGAGCAAATAAGTTTATTTTTGCAAGAAAATAGCTCTACTCTTAGTGACGAACAATATGATTCATTAGTAAGAGTTCTTCAAATTAAAGTGCAAGATGGCATTTATTTGGCTATAGATGAGGATGTTAGTAATTACGAGTTGAAAATATTTTTTGGCGGTTTTATTGATATGTTTAAATTAGACATGGTTGATATCCAGCAAATAGAAAATTTTGTTAAAAATATTAGATTACAAGAAATATATAATTTAATTCCAGAGGTCTTCTCGAAATTTCCAGTTCCCTATGAGAAAAATTTAAATTTAGAAACTAATTTAATCCAACTTTCAGAATACTTTGATCTAGAACATTCATATAGCCTTTTGTTTTATCAGGCAAAACTGCTAGCAGGAGAATTGTTTATAGAAAAAATTAAAGATGAAATTGATCATGAAAAGCATAAGAACAAATACTCGAACAAAATTGCTTCTTATATTAAATATTTAGTCGATTCGAAAAAGAAGCCAAACTATCCCAAAAAACTACCTGATAATTGGCAATTTTCCAAAATTGAGCAATTTATAAGCTTAAATTTCTTTGATAATCAACATAATTGGGCTGGGATGAATACAAAGGAAATCATTTCTACATGGTTGAGTAAAGTATCAATAAAATCAGAGTGATCAAATGTTCCATGTTTTCTGTAGTAGAGGTAGGATATTACGAAGAGGTTTGGAGAATCTAAATGAATGTAGAGCGACGTGTATATACAGATGAAGAAGCTGTAGAGCTCCGTACAGCCTATATGTTAGCAAAAAGTATCTTGGGTCATTCTTACCCTCAAAATGTCATAGAGGCTGCAGAAAAGCGATCTGAGGAAGACTTCGAGAGAATCGTTAGTGGAGAGGTTACACGAGCAGAGGTGGAAGCTGAGTTATTACTTCAATGGAACAGAAAAATGGCACTTCAACAGCGAATTAGTGAACTAGAAGAAGAACTCAAAGTTGGTCAAGAAATTCTTAATAACTGGAAAAATATAGAAGATCCATTGTTTGAGCGGCATAAAAGCTGTGTAGAGGGTATATCATCTAGACTTGTAAATATTCAGAGAAAATTAATAGAAGAAAGGTAATCATTGGGAAAAACTTTGAAGTTTTACTAAAAACAAGATTATAAAAATATGAATTTTTATGTAAATTTCAGTTGTCTTTATTGTGTATTTTGTAAACTATAGTAATATAACTTAAAAGTGAATGTGTGCGAAATAAATCATTAAGAGATTGATATGACTTTAGCTACTCAATTAAAAAATGCAGATGATATCAAAAACATTCTTAAAAATATTCCTATAGATTTTGAATTAGAAGATGGACGAAAGGTTAACTCCTTACTTGTGTACTTACCTTGTCATACTGATAATCAATCATCTCATGAAGAGTTTTTTGAATGTGTAAGAGAAGGTATTCTTTATAATTATGTTTTTAGTTGTACAGAGATTGAAAAAAAACTTGGTGTTGATAGTAATGAGGCAAAAAAGGAAGCATTATTTCAAAAAGCATTAAGAAAAATTAGTCAGCAGACTGCAAAAGGTGAGCTGGGTGAAATGATACTTTTCACAATATTAGATGTTTATTTATATGCTCCGAAATTACTAAGTAAAGTTGCAATGAAAACAAATGCAAGAATGCCTGTTTATGGTGCAGATGCTGTTCATGGACAATTTATTGATGGAGAATTAAGATTATATCTAGGAGAATCTAAATTACACGCAAGTTATAGTAGTGCTTCAACAGATGCCGTAAATTCTATTTTAAATGCAAGAGGTGATTATCAAACAGAGTTAGATCTAATCGATAGTCATCTAGATTTTCCTAATTTAAGTGAGGATCTAGTAGATAAAATTCTTAAAATTCTGAACCCTTATGAAGCAACAAATATAATAGATAAAATTCATTCACCATGTTTTATTGGTTTTACAAAACCTGAAATATTGTTAAGCATAGAAAGTGAATATCATAAAAAATATTTAGAAGTTGCTGATTCATATATAAAAAGCTTTTATTCCAAAGCGGAGAAAAAAGGCTTAGATATTAACTCACTTACTCTTTTGTTATTACCTTTTAAGTGTGTCCAAGAGTTAACTAAGGAGTTTATTAGTTATTTGGGGATTAGCGAATGACAAGTATTATAGATAAATTAAATAAGAATATAATACATAATGAGAAATTTTTAATTGATAGAAATATAATTTTTGAAAAATATATTTCTTATCTTACTGGTGGGGATTTTGATATAGATAGAAATCTTGTAAAAAAAATATCTACAGTAATTCAATATTTTTATAAATCTGAAGATGTAAGCGTAAAAAGAGAAGGGGCAATATTATTGGCTATACTTTTAGATATAGCTGCAAGTAATAATCCAGATTTGGCAATTATAGCAAAAAAAATATTTTTTGATGTTGGTGATTTCCCAAATATTAAGTTGTTAAATAAAAAATATTCAAACTTTGAAATGAATTTTGGTTTTTATACAAATGCAAAATTTGATTTTAAAGAAAACTTGAACAGTGTTCCTGAGTTAGACTATGCATTAACTGACTTTCAAAGAGTTTTATGGAAAGACTTAATGGAGGAGGAAGATGTAATAACAATAGCACCTACTTCAGCAGGAAAAACACATATTATTCTTACATATTTAGTTAATAAAATTATTGAATCTTCAGGAGCATTTGCTGTAATAGTAGTTCCAACTAGAGCATTAATAGCTGAAGTTTCAAATAAAGTCTTTGAAATTTCTAAATCTTTTAACCAAGAGAAAGAAATAGAAATATGCACTATACCAAAAGATACTAATTTTAAAGATAAAACTATATTTGTTATGACTCAAGAGAGGCTTTATGAAGTTCTACAAAGTGGTGATTTGACCTTTAACTACTTATTTATTGATGAAGCTCATAATATTTCTGATCCCAGTAGAGGGGTTTTACTTCATCTTACTGTAGAAAAACTATTGGAAAATAGTTTTCCTCAAATTATATTAAGTATGCCGTCGGATAGCTATAAAGATACTTTTAAATCTATTTTTAAGGAAATTGATTTTAAGAGTAAAATTACTCAACATTCACCGGTTGCTAAAATATTAATGTCAGTTAAATTAATAGGTAGAAATATTGAGATATCTAGATATAATCATGATTATAGTATTAAAATACCCAAAAAATTTACGGGTACTAGCTTGTCAGATATTGTTTTTAGATTAGGGCAGGGACAAAGTAATATAATTTATAGAAATAGAACAGATTATTGTGAAGATATAGCTGATGATATAGCAGCTCTTATGATTGATTTTGTTGCATCTCCTGAACTTGAAGAGGCTGCTGATTATATCGAAAAATTTGTACATGAAGATTTTAGCTTAGCATCAAATTTGAGAAAAGGGGTTGCATTTCATTATGGTCCTCTTCCAAGTTCTGTAAGAGTGATGATTGAAAGGCTAGCTAAAGAAGATTTAATAAAATATATAGCTTGTACAAGTACTTTAGCTGAAGGCGTTAATTTGCCAGCAAAAAATCTTTTCTTAAAGAATCCATTACACCAAAATATTGGTAGGGAATCTGAAAGATTGGAAGATGTAAAAATTAATAATATAACTGGTCGTGCTGGAAGAATGATTGAACATTTTTCTGGAAATATTTTTTTAATTGAACCTGAAGAATGGAAGTTTCAAGATTATTTTGAGGAAGATAGAGAAGAAAGTTATAAAATACCAACTTATTACCGAACTTTAAATGAAAGTTTTCAGGATGTAATAATCGCTATCTCTGGTGGCTATTCACATTCAAATGAAGATCAATATAGTTTATATACAATTGCCAATAAACTTATTAAGGACTACACAAATGATAATTTGTCCTCAACTCTAAATTCAAATGATCTTAAATTATCAAAATCAGAATTGGATAATCTCATTTATTCAATTAAGGAAGCCAGTGATAATCTTAATGTTGCTCCTTATCTTTTACAGGCTAATCCAACAATTGGTTATATTCAACAAAATAAACTATATGACTTTTTGAAAGGGCTGGAAAGTTTAGATGAGTGGTTATTACCCCATCCAAAATCTCCTAACCTATATGAAAAGTTAGTATCTATTATTTATAAGTTAGAGGAACTTGGTGTATATGTAATAAATGATGGTTATCATGTTGAATTTATTGTTACTATTGCATATAAATGGATATCTGGAAAAAGCTTAAAAGAAATAATATCAGAGCAAATTAGATGGGGTAATGATAATTTAGATGAAAAGCCAAGTATTAATACTTCAGTAAGAAATGTAATTAAAGTTATTAATAATAATATTAGATTTAGATTGGCTAATGCACTAAGTTGTTATCATTTATTGTTATCTAATCAATTGGAATTGAGAGAAATTGATAAACAAAGTATTAAAATTCATACTTATCTTGAGATAGGTGCTTGTGATGAAAGGATGATGAGTTTAATTAAAATTGGCTTGTCAAGAGAAGCAGCGAAAGAAGTTGATGATAAACTAGAAGCGAATGTTGCAGTAAATAATATTTATGATTTAATTGAACTATTAGATAGTGGGAAGTTAAATAATGTTCATCCTATAACAAAAAAAGAAATCAAATATATATCTAGTTGATATCATCTGCAATTTCTAGTGCAGCATTTAAGACATTAGATGCTGTGCTTTCATCAATATAATTATTTCTAGTTGAGATTTCTGTTTTGTAATTTATAAATGCATTACCAAAATCTAGATTAACTTTTTTACCATCTTTATTTATACCTTTAACTTTTAAAACTGAACATGTTTCACTATCTGAAAGATAGTTTACAATTTCAATTAAACTTTCTTGGGTTAATATACTTTCAGGATCTTCACTGCATTCTAAATCTAAAGAAAGTTGGATATTATTTTCTATGTAAGGCGCTGCCCCTAAATTTTTAATTAGCTGAGGTGCATCTTCTGTTAAATCTACTAAGGATGAAGAGTTAATTTTGAAATGAAGACTGTTAAAATTGGTTAATTCAAGTAGTTGGGAAAATTCTTTTTCTTTAGGAATCAATGATAAATTTAATTTCGTCAACCTATCTGAATTGAATTGTTCCAAAGCAAATTTGGCAACACTTTTTAAACTACCGATTGGCCCAGTTGTGAAGCCAAATATTATTTTTTTATCAGGCACTACACAAAAATAGTACGGATCTCCGATCATTCCTTGATTTAATGAAAGACTAGAAATTGTTCCATCACGTGTAGCTTTGGCTTGCCATGTATTTCGCTCTTTCACTACCGTTAAAAAAAATTTTTTGCTATCACTCGATACTGTTTTTACTAAATGTTTAGTATGTTTAATAGTAAAAATTCTTGAGTTCAGGTCACTTTTGTAACTAACTAAATAGTTAGCAATAAAATTCTTAAAGAAGGAGTGAGAGGTATCAATGGAAAAAAAACGCACAGTTACATTTTTTTTAATTTTATTCACTTGCTCTACCACCATAAATTAAGATTTTAAACTTCTATTCGTTACTTAAGAGTATTCCTACTGTTTTGTTTTAACAACAAAATTTTGAGTTCTTAAGCAGAAGGCTCATAATATTACACCAATTCTAAAACATTTGTATATTCCACTTGTTTTAACTTAAACATGAAATAACTTATATTTTATAGATGAAAAATGTTTTTGTAAGTAATTGATTAATAATTAATGTTAATAATGTACCAGTTTTTTGGCCCTGTAGGTGTGAGTACGCGAACCTCGTCATCTACAGACTTACCTAAACAGGCTTTAGCAATAGGTGATTGGAGAGAAATATAGTCTTTACGACCATAAATTTCTTCATCTCCAACAATACGAAACTTAATAGTTTCACCTTCGTCATTTTCTAACTCAACCCATGCTCCAAAGTATGCTTTCCCATCTTGTTCAGAGCTATATTCAACCTTATGCGCGACTTCAAATAGTTTGGTTAGGTATCTGATTCTTCTGTCTATTTCTCTTAATTTTCTTTTGTTGTAGTGGTATTATAACCCCACCTTAAAACATACTATTTCTAGTATTCTGTATTGACAATAGATCAAATAATGATAAGTTTAAATTGAGAAAACCTCATACTTCATACTAAATAGTATATGGCTTACGTTAAGAAAATTTATGTAAATTACAAAGATTGTTCTACTCAAACCACCTTAGTCTTGCCTTGCCTCTTGACTGAGAAAGGAATCATCATTTCTCATTTGCGCTATTTGGCTTGGTTTAATTCAAAAAGTGAATCATGGAAAGAAAGATCTTGTTATGCACTTAAACTTTTATTGAAGTATATAAATTCAGTTCCACAAATTGAGAATGCTACTAAATTACTGAAAGCTTTCACCGAGGCATTAATCACAGGCACAATTGACCCAACAACCCGTACAGATTCTCTTAATCTTTATTGGCGACCACGCACAGTCAGAGATACCAATAATCTATTATTTCATATTACCCATTACACTGATTTTCTGACTTCACAGGATGAACATTCAACAATTCGTATAAATCCATTTCGCAAAGCCACAAGTTATGAAGAGCGTCTAAATTGGTGCGCTTATTATCATAAACAAGCAAATGTCTTTCTAAATCATTTAACTAAAAGAGATTTATCACAGCAGCAAGTTCGTTTGGTTGGATCGTTCAATGAAGACCTGATTGATTTTGAATATGCAGTTCGTTTCCCTGAAGATCAAATTGAAAGATTGATTTACTTAGGGTTCGAAAAAAATGGTAAATATGACTATAAATCGCAAGCGATTACGATGTTGATGAATTACGGTGGGCTTAGGAAAAGTGAAATTTTTCATATTTACACTTCAGATATCACATTAAACCCAAACCGTCCTCAAGAAGCTCTTGTTCGTGTTTATCATCCTGAATTAGGTCTAGCTCCAGACCCTCATTTCAAAAATAGACGTGAATTTCTTTTATCCAAAACATCATTGAAGCCTAGAAATAACTATCCATTTACCGAACGTTTATATGCAGGATGGAAGTCCCCATTACTTACATCTAAACAAGGTTACTTTGAGGTTGTATTTAACCCTCCTGAAAAAGCTAAAGATTTCTTATTAATTTGGGCAAACTATCTCAAATATCAGCGTGTAGAGCCGCTGAAAAGTAATCCACATCCTTTTGCATTTACAAATAATTTAGGTCAGCCTGAAACTATAAAAAACTTTCAACGCCTGCATAAACGTGCAGTAGAGCGTATCGGGCTAATTTGCAAAAAATCTCTTGGTACGACTGAGCATGGTCATCGTCATGCATATGGATTTCGTGCGCGTCAGGCTGGTTTAAATCAAGTCGAAATTCAAAAAGCTATGCATCATAAAAGCCCAACATCATGTCTTGTTTATATCAAACCAACAATTGAAGAAGTCCAAGAAAAGTTGAGAGCGATTAAATGATTAAACCTCAAGCAATCAGACGAATTGAAAGTAAACGATTTAATAAAGAGTTTTCGACTTTTCCTAGCTTAGATTCTTTAAAACAATTTTGTAAAAATGAAGGTATTACAAACTCAGTACTCTATAAACAGAAATATAGAGAATATGGGCTACCTGCTCATCCCGAAAGAATTTATGACGAATGGATTAGCTATAAAGATTTTTTTGAAATAGCTGATTTTATTTCATATGTCGAACTAAAAAATTTGATTGAAAACAAAAATCTTAAAAATGCGAAAGAGTACAAAGCTTTTATTTTAAAATTAAATGATCTAAGTCTTCCACTTGATCCACAAACTGCATATCCAAATGAATGGGAAAACTGGTATAAATTTTTAGGTAAAACAGAACCATTTAAGCCAGATTTTATTTCTTCTGACTATGTCACTTGGGCAATAAAAATTAAAGAATTTATGACTAAAGCTCGTGGTGGAGGTACTAAAGAAACTCAGCTTTGTCGTTTCGTTCGTCTTTATATTGAACAATTTGATAAAAGCAAAACACCACATGCTTTTCTTATACAGGAAAAATTCGATGTAAAACCCTTTCGAGATATTCTTGAAAATATAGAATCTGAACCTATGAGGAGGAAACTCGTTGTTTATGTCAATGAATTCTTAGATTACATTATTGACAATGATTTAACGATTGAAGATGAAGAAACAGGCGAAATAGTACGAGTCGATAATGCTAGAAATCCGTTCAGCCTTTTACTCAATCAACAAAATATATCATCTAGCTCAATCCGCTCTGAAACAACAAAGCCATGCTTACAATACCATTTTGTTAAAAAAGCTCAAGAATGGATTATTCCAACCAATGCAAAAAACTTTCAAGATTTAGAGCACCTTCATAAATTCGATGCAGATTGGGTAAAAGTAAGCTTTGATCAATTAGATTTACATGATTTAGATTGTGTATACCGTGTAATTGATAATCAAGCATATTTATGGTGCCCAACTGACTGGATTCATACTTATACACTCACTAAAGTTCCCTTAAGAGGACGACAAATCGCCTATAATGATTCTGGTGAAGCCGATGAGTATATTGCAGATTTAGATCAACAAAACAAAATCATTTGGCTAAAAAATAATTCCCCACTTTCACGATTAACCAAAGAACAATCGTTCATCAAAAGAATGCCTGATGGTCAAACAGGTATGTTTACCACTACAAATAAAACAAATAACAATGGGCAAGGCTACACAATTCCGTGGATACCCGAAGACTTAGCATATTGGCTTATTAGGCTAAGGAAATGGCAACAAAAATATAATTCTATCTCATACCCCAGTGCTTGGATTAATTGCCAAAGAACAAATTTAAATGAGGTACAAAGAAAAGCCAAAGGATTGAATTGTTTTCTTTTTAGGCGCTTTAATGATTTTGAACCAGCAAATGTCGGAAATGCTTTAACCCCAAGATTAGCGGCTGCTCTTTATAATATACAGCCCTCAAATCTTTGCTTAGCTACACTTGAAGGAAATAGAGCAATTTTAGGTGCATATAAGTCTAAATATACACCTCATAGCATGCGTGTTAGCCTCATTACAGCCTATGTTCTTGAAATGGGTATGCCTATTGAAATCGTGATGAAGATCGTTGGCCATAGCTCCGTGATCATGTCGATTTATTATTGCAAAGTTTCCAATCATGATATTAGAACTCGATTAGAAGAAGGTGAAAAAATAGCCTTAAAATCTGAAGTTGAATCAATTCAAAGGACAATTGAGCAAAATAAAATTGAAAGTGTTAAAAACCAATTAATTGGTAATAATTTGGAGTTACTGCAAGCTTTATCTAATGAGGTTCCTGCAGGAAATTTTATTTTTAGAGATTACGGTATTTGCCCTTTTGCAGCTTCAAGATGTGAGGATGGTGGTGAGTTAATAAAAAGTAGTTCATTCTATACCCCTACACCCCAAGGTTATTTAGGAACTCAGAATTGTATCCGTTGTAGACATTTTATAACTGGGCCTGCCTTTATTGGTGGTTTATTGGCAATTACAAATGAGATCTTACTCCAATCCAATGATCAATCTGAAATATGTTCGAAACTACAAATTAAAATCAATCAGATTAATCAAGATATTGATAATATTGAAAAAGAAGAATATATAGCCAATTTGAAGAAAGAAAAATTTGAAGGCACAGCAAACAGATCCAAGCTTGAGACTGAACTTCGAAATTTCGAATCTGAATATGAAACAGCCGCTAAAAAATTGGATATGCTTTTATGCGATATCCAATCGGCTTATAGTCATATTACGAAATGCCACAAGCTCATCAACAACAATCCCCTTATAGAGAGCGATGAAAAACTTTCCTTAATTACAGCCCCTAATGCTGAATTGATATTAGAAATGGAAGAAGTGAGCCATTATCAACAATTACAAGAAGTCTGTGAAAATGCAGCCATTTATAAATCTTGTAATGCAGATCAAGCTATTTATCCAAGAACTCAGCTCATTGATAAAATGGCAATGTTTAATGAAATTATGCCCGCTTTATTCATGTTATCTAAAGAACAGCAACTTTCAGCAGGCAATCAAATTTTCAAGTTATTGATGAGTCGTCTCAAATCTTGGGATAAAGTGCAAAGTGTTATAGATGGAAAGCTTAAACTAATAGAACTTTCTGAAACTGAACAAATTTCAAAATCAGAGATTGAACTCATTCTACATAATTCACCAAATTTAATTGAGGTAAGTCGTGAATCCTGAAGAGTTATTACATAAGTTAAAACATGGATCATCACTTAAAATCCAACAGTCACTCGATGCAATCTATGAAGTATGTATGGAGCAACAGGAACGTGGAATTCAGGATTTTTCTGTAAGTACGATTGCTAATTTAGGATTTAACAGAGGTGTTCCTAAAGCGCAAAGCATCAGAAATAAGACAGGTGAAAAATATAGAGCACTGATTCAATGTTTTGCAGATTCATCCCAGACGACTAAATTAACAAAACCATCTCCAACAGACAATGCGTGGATTGAAGAAATTCAAAACCCCAAACATCAGTTGCTTGTCCGTATTATGGCATCTGAGTTAAAGGAAGCTCAACAAATGATCCGTGAAATCATTCCACCTAAACAAAGGATTGATATTTATGATCATAAGAATATGATACCCGATGAATCTTTTAAGCTTTCTGATCAAGAAGTACGGGCATTACAATATTTATTGTCTACAGATTTCCAAAAAAAATGGAATTTAAAGCCTACACATTATGGTGAGCTTGTAGATGAGTCAAATAAGCCTGTTTTTAAAGTGTCAACATTGGATGCCTTACGCAAGGCTTTGGAGTATTTGTCTTGAATCGTAAATTATTAACGGTTGAAGGTTATCAACGTTTACAAGATGAGTTAAATGATTTAGTTCGTAAAGAACGTCCTGAAATTACTAAAATTGTGTCTTGGGCAGCCAGTCTAGGCGATCGATCGGAAAACGCTGATTACATCTATAATAAAAGAAAGTTACGTGAAATTGATCGTAGAATTAGATACTTAACCAAGCTTTTTGAGGTGGCACATAAAGTTGAATATAGCCCTGAACAAGATGGAAAAGCGTATTTTGGTGCTTGGGTTGAATTAGAGAATGACGACGGTGAAACCATTAAATTTCGCATAGTGGGTGACGAGGAGATTTATGGTAATAAAGACTATATTTCCCTCCAATCACCTATGGCTAAAGCTTGCTTAGGTAAGTCTGTAGATGATGAAGTCCAAGTACAAACACCTACTGGTAAGAAAATTTGGTATATTACAAACATTGTTTATAAAAAAGTCACTTAATAGTTTGTTTTTTCAAAATAAATCTAGTATAAAAAAACATACTTATAACATTTAAATAATTTGCTATGTCTGATTCAGATAGAAGTGCTGTTGACACACTAAAGGGTTATTTTTATCAATTTGATCAATCCATTCTTAAATTATTGAGTCTTGAATCACCTGAGGATAGCGTGGCTATAGAATGTCTTGAGGATATAGATATAAAAACAGCTACTGAGGTCTCAGCTATACAGTGTAAATATTATGCTAAGACAGAATACAATCATTCAGTGATTAAAGATGCTGTAAAGCACATGCTTAATCATTATAAAAAAGTAACTAAAGGAGAAAAACAAAAAATAAATTATCAAATCAATGGACATTATAAATCTGGTCATGAGAAGTTGCCTAATGAGTTAGACATAGATTTCCTAAAAAAACATTTTTTAACTTATACTGTAGAAAAAGTTAAACATGAACATCATATTGAACTTGGATTATCAGATACTGAGCTTGAAGATTTTTTATCATGCTTAAATATTAATATTAACTCCCCAGAATATACAATACAATACAATCAATTAATAGATTCACTGTGCACACACTTTAATTCAACAAGATATTCAGCAGAATCATTTTATTACAATAATTCCTTGCGAATTATTAAAGATTTATCAATTAATTCAATTAAGAAAGATAGGATGATTACTAAAAAAACATTCTTAGAAAAAGTAAATAATTCCAATATTCTTTTTAATGAATGGTTTATAAAAATAAAGGGAAAGAAATCACATTTTAAAAACCTTAAACAAGAATACTTTACATTCTTGAATATTGAACCATTTGAAAGATTCTTTTTAATAGAAATAGATCAAAGTACTTATTTTCGAAATGAACTCAAAGAATTAATTTTTATCATTTCTAAAAAGTGGTCAAAAATTTCAAAATATGGAACAATTTCTTTTTGTCCGTACATCTTAATTCATGGAATAGATTATTCTGAATTAATCGAGATTAAAACAGAGTTATTCAGAGAAAGATATAAATTTATTGATGGTCATGATTTCCAAGGAGCTGAATTTAATCCAACTTCAATTGTACAAGCAGCAACTTACCAAAATCAAATTAAGATTAAAATATTAAATATGTTGACAAATTTGGAACTGACCCTTAATTCTATTCCTACTAAAACTAAGAAAGTTTATCAATTTTTTATCACGTCTCCTTACTTTGAATGCTCAAACCCTTCAATTGGAATACACAACATTCAAATTGAACATATTACAGATATTAAGGAAATCATATGATTGTTTCGAATCCAGATGAAAAAATAAATGCTCAAGTCATAGCTGTATTCCCCGATAAAGTAAAAATCGTTGTCGAAGATTTAGAGAATTTTAAAATTGCTGAAGAGTCATTAAAAGTTGGTTCATATTTAAAAATTGCAGATAATGAAAATGCAGTTTTAATAGCTGTAATTGAAAATTTTCAAATTTCTGTAGGCGAAGGTGTACAAAACTATATCATTGAAGCATTTCCTTTAGGGGTGCTTAGAAATGGAAAATTTGAACGTGGAGGTGATTCATTAGCTATTCCTCCAAAAGAAGTAGTTCCAGCAACTATAGAAGACATAAAAAAGATATATGAGGATACAGTTAATTCAGCAGAAAGCTTTACTTTTTCAAATCTTTCTTCAAATACAGAGGTCGCTGTACCAATTAATGGGAACAAGTTTTTTAATAAACATATTGCTATAGTTGGTTCAACTGGTTCAGGAAAATCTCATACTCTAGCAAAAATTATCCAAAAGGCGACCTCTGAGAAAAATGAGAATTTTCATTTAAATAATTCTCACGTTATCGTCTTTGATATTCATTCTGAATATAAAATGGCTTTTCCTAATGCAAGTTACATTGATATTTCGAATTTAACTCTTCCATATTGGATGTTAAATAGTGAAGAATTAGAAGAATTTTTCCTAGATACAGAAGCTAATGATCATAATCAACGTAATATTTTCAAAGAATCTATAATATTAGATAGAAAACAAAAGTTTACTGGTGAAGAGCAAGATAAACAAAGAATTCATCTTGATTCTCCAATACCATTTGATATTAATGAGGTTTTAAATTTTGCTAAATTTAAAAATACTGAACAAATTGATACTGGCGATACTTATGCTTCAGGTGAGAAAAAAGGACAACCTAAACTTAATCAAGGTAGTCTGTATGGCAAATTAACAAATTTTATTAATCGACTCGAAAATAAAATTAATGATAAAAGACTAGATTTTTTCCTTGGGGATAAATCTAAAAATATTACATTTGAAGAAACCTTACAATCTCTTTTAGGTTTCACCCCAAATAAAGAATCAAATATCACTGTTATTGACCTTAGTGGTGTTCCTTTTGAAGTATTGAGTATAACAGTATCTCTAATATCAAGATTAGTCTTTGAATATGGTTATATATACAAAAAATTACGTTGCTTAGATAATCCTGATGAAAAAATTAATAATGATGCACCTATTCTACTAGTATATGAGGAGGCACATAAATATGTGCCTAATAGTGATTTATCAAAATATAGATCTTCAAAAATGTCAATTGAAAGAATCGCCAAAGAAGGACGAAAATATGGTGTCACTCTGCTGTTAGCGAGTCAGCGACCTTCTGAAATTTCTGAAACTATTTTTGCACAATGCAATAACTTCATAGCGATGAGACTTACTAATCCTGTCGATCAAGCCTATGTCAGAAAACTATTACCAGACTCTTTAGGTTCATTAATTGATAAAATGACTTCATTTAAACAAGGTGAGGCTCTCTTAGTTGGTGAATCTATAATTCTTCCATCTATTGTTCAGATCGAACCATGCTCTATTGCTCCATCATCAAATGATATCCCGTATTGGGAACTATGGAAAAATAAATGGAAAGATATAGATTTATCTAAAATAAAAGCTGAATGGCACAAATAATTTAGATTATCTTGACTAAGAGTGAATAAATTATTTTCTCTTAGTCAATTAAAAATAATTTTTTAATTTCAAAGCAAAACTGTATTAATCTGCTCGTCCAAACTACGTCCAAATTCATCTTGCTTTTTCGCCATCAAGAAGAGACGGTTACCATTGCTGTCTTTAGCCCATTGCTTACCAATAGCATTTTTCACACGAGCATCATCAGCCGTATCTAAATGCCCACCTTTGTATTCCAAAACAAAAATCGAACCATCCACTAATTCGGCAACGAAGTCAGGATAAAAATAATCTTTCTCTGTTGGTAACCAAAATGAAGTATGTGGCTGTTTAGGAATATTACGCACCCAATATTTAACTTTAGGGTGTAGATCTAATAGCTGGGCGCATTGAAATTCTTCTGAAATCTTGCCTGAATCGGTCTTTTCTCTTAAATCATCGATTGCAACATAAAAATGCTTTTTAAATTTATAGCTTCCACGATAAGGCATTCGGACTGGATAAACACCTCGTTTAAACTCAAAATTATTTTCAAGTTTAGAGTCATGGCTGACTTGTAACTGACTGAATAAATCACCTTGGAATGCTTTTTTACGTGCAAGCTCAAATAAACGATCTAATTCATTGGACACAGCTAAAGCCAACTGGAACTGTGCACGATGCAATTGAGTCAAAGTAAAATTACGCACATTCAATAAATAGCTGATCAGCTTAGTCAAATAAGCTCGCAATTGAATTTGCGTAACACCCTGTCGTCTTGTTTTACGATCAAGCCAATTGAGCAAATCATTTTCAGTAATTGGTGTTGGCATATCTGCAAATTGGATTTGCTGACTGTTTAGATGTTCGTAACTTAATTGTTGATCTTGAAGATTAAGGTCAATCTCAAAGCTATTTACAGTTTCTTTGATATTAAAACCGTCCAATTGAACAGGATAATCCAGCAAGTCCCATTCAACAGAATCTTCAATCGTTTCTTTATCTGCAACTTGCCACACACCATCAACAAATAAACCGAGCTGTGGAATTAAGGCAAATGTCGCATCCCAGTTTTCAGGTGCTTGATAGGCTTGTCGTTCAGCACGAGCATCTTTAAATACTTCTTGCACATGCGTTTTTTGTTTAGGCGTAGCTTGCTCAATAATGGCTTGTTCAATTCGATCAAATTCTTCGTCTGACGTACCTTTATTGATAATTAAAGCCGTACCTTGACTGGTTTCTCTCGCTTGAACTGCTGCTTTCACGTCATTGGGTAAATCGTCTTGTTTCAATGCAAATGGCACAGAAATCAGCACTTCAGGTGTTTTGGGCTTTGTTATTTCCCCACCCGTTTGTTCTAAATCAAATTGCTGCTGTGGATTTGCTACAATTGCGGTGTCAGCTTCCCATTTGTTAAAGCCCATATTTGCAACCATACGGTCTTTTAGGGTGGCTGTGGCTTGTGCAATAGAACTAGAAATCACATGGGCATAGGCTTTGTTGAGTTCGTCATTTTGGCGTAATTTAGCATAAGGCATCCGCAATACACGACCCAGCAATTGTTCAACATCTGTTGCCGAATTAATGTTTTGTAGACTCGCCAAAACATAGGCAAATGAACAATCCCAACCCTCTTTTAACGCTTCAACGGTTATCACAATCTTGATTTTACAATCAGGACTAAACAAATTCTGATCATCCAATTCTTTGGTCTGACCTGTCGAAATTGCGATCCAATCTTCGGAGATATTTTCATAGTCATTTAGCAAATGTTGCTTTACCACTTCAACATTGGCTTCACCATTTTTATCTTGTGCCTGTATGAGCAAAATCGGTCGAATGTACTCATGTTCTTTCTGTGCAAGCAACTCCAATTTTTCACGCTGGATCAGTGCATCTCGAACACAATCTTGCCAACTATGCGGGTGCTCTGTCAGTACCACAGGCAATTTAATCATTTCAGCTGCTTTTAATTCCGCTGCGGAAACGGAATACAGTACATTATTGTCTTTTGGGGTTGCTGTCAGCTCTACTAAACAACTTGGATTCAAGCGTTGTAGCGTTGGAAAAAAGGTTTTGCCGCCTCTGTTTTTATGTGCCTCATCCACAATAATAATCGGTCGATGCAAATGAAAAAAATTGACCAGTGAATGTTTTACACGACCAATGTCTTTTTCAGTCAAAAACTTTTGGTATTGCAATGTGTCTGCTGTGACCCTATCCATATTTTCAATTTTTGCAGGGTTCAGTTTGGTAAAATGTTCACTTAATGATTCATCAAACGCATAGGCATTGCGCTGGAAAGTTTTTTCTTTATCAATGTTAAAAATTTGAATCGTAGTCACAATCACAATGCACGATTGACCCACATCATGTTTGTTTAGTGTTTGCAGGCTTTCAATATCACAAACTTTTAATCGGTCGCCATAATGACTTTGCAAGGCTTGGCGATACGGATGTTGCACATTCGAGAGTGCAGCCAAAGTTTGCTGACGGATCATGTCTGTTGGCACAAGCCATAACACAATTGGGCTATCTGTATTCACATAGTTCTGTGCTGCAATAGGGATACTATGCGCTGCAAGCAAGGTTTTACCGCCACCAGTTGGCACACGCAAACAAACACTTGGAATACCATCTAATCGGTCGCTATAAGCAATATGCTCACCAACACACCGCTTAAAAGCTCTTTCTGCCCCAAATGATGCAGCTAAGGTAAAAAATTGCTCTAAAGCTTGTAAAGACTGATGTTGATAATTTTTTAATTGAAGTGACATGAATAATCCTTACTTAGCCTTATTGCCATAGAGTGAATATGGAATTTGTTTAAACTCGATATTCAATGCTTCCAATCGAGCAGGACTTAAACGGGAGGCTTCGCCAATCACGATTCGTTTACCATCATGGGCATGACATTCATTCAAATGATTCAATACAGATGACGTAAGGACATTTCCACCATTTGGTCGTCGATCACCTAAAATACCGTTATACAGCAAATAGTAGGCTGTACCTTCATGAATACCTAAGAATGGATTATCAAAATTTTCAGTTTGGTTTAATGCAAATTTTGTTTCTAACCACCATACATAACTAGCAAGGTCTTTAAACTTCACATCGGCATTTAAGAAACCGTTATCATCGAAAACAGGGCTACCTAAAGTATAGAAGCTAAAACCACCACCACCTTGCCAATTAACAGCTTTGGAAATACCACCTTGTTCACCGTCAATGACTTTTTCAAGACGTGGGATCACATGGGTTTTTGCATGCTCACCCATTTCGATACCGATATAATGTCTTCCCATCTTGTGGGCTACAGCTACAGTTGTTGCCGAACCAAGGAAAGAGTCAAGAACAATATCACCTTGATTTGATGCAATATGAATAACTTTTTCCATCAATCGTTCTGGTTTAGGGCTAGAAAAAGTTTCATCCTTTCCAAATAAAAATTGGCTCTCTTTTTTTGCTTCATCAGTATGACCATGGTCATCATGATTCCACCAAGTCCATGGAACTACACCCTTAACCTCAGATAAATAACGAATAATATTTGGCTGAGAATCACTATTTTTACCAAAATATATTCGTCCCTCTTCTAATAATCTATCGAATGTAGCTCTTGAAACCCCCCAACAACGCCCTTCAGGAGGTGTAAATGTCTTTCCAGATGGACTTACAACTTCATAAAATTGTTCAGGTGTAGCATGACCAGCTTGAGCCGTCATTGGAATACCACGCCATCTACCTTTTGGATCATTATTTGGATTTTTATATACTTTTGCTTGTGTTTCATTCATTGGAACGAGATTTCGAACTTGCTTAAAGCTCATTATATTTTTTGCATAGACAAGCAAATGATCATGTGCGTCACCGATTGCTTCGCGATTTTCTCTAGAATATCTTTTCTGCCAAACTATATTTGCTACAAAATTTTTACGACCAAAAATCTCATCACATAAAACTTTTAAATAATGAGCTTCATTATCATCAAGTGTAATCCAAATCGAACCATCTTCAGTCAAAAGCTCTTTTAATAGTTGTAAGCGTGGATACATCATCGAAAGCCATTGGGCATGCTCTAACTTATCGTCATAATGCTCAAAAGCGGTTTGTGTATTGTATGGTGGATCAATAAAAATACATTTCACCCGACCACCATAAAGTGGTAACAAGGCTTTCAATGCCTGTAAATTATCACCTTGAATAATCAGGTTTTCTTTTGCTTGTTCGACATCACCATATGATTTTTCGAATTTTAAAAGGTGATATGGAACTTGGGTTGCTGTTTCTTCAGCTTGGTTTCGATTGACCCAATCAAGTAAAGGCATGACATCACTGAATGTAAGATAAAAATTGACTTTATTTTATCAAAAACTAGCCTTTAAATGTTGATTAGATTTTTTACTGCTAAAAATTAAAAATCAGGTTTTATCGTTACTTTATCACTATTTAACCACTTATGTATTAACTCATCACCACTAAAAGTAGTCCAAGAGAGTCCATCATTTATTATACTTTTACAAACAAAGTACTCTAAGCAAGTATAACTCCAATTAAATCCAATATTTCGTGTATGAGATGGAACTTTATTATTTAACTTACAATGTTCTAAGTAAGATGTGATCCTCGCGATAAACATCTTATTCACAGAATAATATCTATCTTTTCTTTCTCCATGCTCTAAGCTATACAAATTTGAAGCAACTTTATCCGCATGATAACTTAACATACTATTTACAACTAAGAGATTATACTTTTCAACTAACTCAATAATTACGTGATCCAATTCAATAGATTTTTCAATTGGGATGGGTTTATATTTTTGTATATTTAAAATTAACTCATATGCATCAATTTTCTTTTGCTCGATAACAAACTCTCTAATTTCTTTAACATCTAAATAATCCAGTTCATAATAGTCTAATTCTATACTTAATTCTTCCAACATTTGGTTAAAACTTCCACTAATTAGATCTAAATTTAAAAAGGTGTTCCCATCAAAAAAAATATACTTGTATTTTTTATATCTACTGACTAGTTCAGCACGTATTAAATGTGAGTTTTTATAAAAAAATTTATTTGTATCATTAAATACCCCAATAATTTCATCTGTTTTTTTACTATTAAAAATGACTCTTTTTTTATACAATGACTTAATTAAGAAGTTCTGATTAGCTCTTTCAGTAATAAACATATCTTTCCAAATTTCTTTATCCAATTTACCATACTGATTTACTTGGCATTTAAGAGCAATTAGATACAAATAAATTTTTTCTAAATAAGTTAAATTAAATGAATTTTTCATAAATAAAAATGAATAGTCATCTTTTATAACTGATTCAATTTTTTCTATAATTACTTCAGCTTGGTTATTTATATCTTTACTTAAACAATTTTGGCAACTTAATTCATCTTGAAAAAGCTTTTTTAACTCCATACGTGATCTAGCCTTAATTTTTTGATTACAACTAAGACAATTTGAATTTTCAATAGTAGATGTAACAAAACTAAATTTAGCAATGATAGCTTCTAAGTTAGAAATATTATTGAATCCATGTTTTTTTACAAGATTTTTTAATGAATATTCAAAATCATGTGTTTCCCAACTTAATGCCCAATAATCCTTAATAAGTAAATCATAAGTTTTTGATTCATCATCTATAACGTGTATTAAGATATTTTGTTTAGTCATTGTGGAAAATTTTATCAATAATTTCTTAAAGTATTCTATTTTTCAACTAGTTAAACTCTAGATCCATTATTGAATTGTAACTGAAGTATAATAGTACAACTAAATAGTATACATACTATTTATAAGTTTTTGTTTTTTATTAACAATTAATATTTTAGTATGAAATATAGGGTTATTTTTCCGAATCTGCATTCTCCGACCGATCGCCTAAACTTGCTGCCCAGGATACAATTTTTGTAATCTCAGGGCGTTCCTTACGAACCAAGTCATTAAGTTCATCTTGTAAACGTTGATATCCTTCAGCAGTTAATAATTTGCGGTTCATGATAAATATTCCAAAGCCTTACGCAATGCATCTAGAGTTGCTACCTTAAATACAGGCAGGTTCTTTTCATCTACTAAAGCTCCGTATTCAGTAGTTTTCAAGTTCCACTTTTTTGGAAGTCAGATGATAGTAAATATTGCAAAGCTCGTACTTCTTGATCTGTTAATTTAAATGATTGGTCTGATATCATATGCTTATGGTCATAAATATCAATTCTTTGTTTTGGGGGAATAATTTCTCGGAGCATCTGTTGTGCTTCTTTTAGCTCTGAGGCCATGATCCTAATCAATAATTGATGCTTAGGATTGTCAATTTCGGAAATCCAATCAGTTTCTTGTTTAGAAAATTTTTTAAGCTTCTTCTTGCTGGATGTAGAATCAGCAAATGCTTGGATCAAAGCTCGGTATTTTTCACCTGTTTTATTGCGAATACTTTGTGCTTGGGGAACTCCACGTTTGCATCCTAATTTTGCAATTGTAGAAATAGAAAAGTCATATATTCCTCGTTCTTGTTGTTCCATGCAAATATCATAAATAGCTGTCAATGATTGCTGTATTTTGCTTGAAGCATCGCTTTTTAAATGTTCAAGTAGTTTTTCAGGACTCATATTTTTAGCCCTCAATAAGATTCTTTGAATTCGTCATGATAAGTTCAATATCTGACTTCGAAATTTGTTCAGTGTCTGCTAATTCTGTGAATTTGATACGGCAGTCTATTACCTGTTGGACTTTATCCCAAGTTTTTAATCTGTTCATTAATAATTTGAAAATTTGATTTCCTGCCATGAGTTGCTGTTCTTTAGTGAGAGTGAAAAGGCTAGGCATAATTTCATTAAACATAGCCATTCTATCAATCAATTGCGTTCTAGGATAAATTGCCTGATCAGCATTACATGATTTATAGATTACTGCATTCTCACAGACTTCCTGAAGTTGTTGATAATGATTGACCTCCTCCATTTCAATAATGAGTTCTGCATCTCGCATCGTAATGAGAGTTAGCACATTTGTACTTGTATCTGAGGGGGTACTATTTATTAAGTTATGACAACGAGTTATATGCCCATATGTTGCTTGGATATCACATAGCAACATATCTAATTTCTTCGCTGTTAACTCATATTCTGATTCAAAATTACGTAATTCAGTTTCGAGTTTAGGACGTTGTGTTTTACCTAAGAACTCTTGTTGTTTTAGATTTGCTATATATTCTTCTTGCTCTAATTTATTAATTTCATGATTTAGTAGAGTAATTTTCTTTTGTAATTGGCTACATGCATCTGATTGAGTATTTGCTTGTAGTAAAATTTCATTTGCAATCGCTAGAAGTCCACCTAAAAATGCTGGTCCAGTAATAAAATGTCTGCATCTAATACAATTTTGAATACCCAAATAACCTTGAGGAGTAGGGGTATAGAATGAGCTACTTTGAATTAATTCTCCACCATCTTGGCATCTTGATGCTGCAAAAGGGCAAATACCATAGTCTCTAAAAATATAATTCCCAGCAGGTATATCATTATTTAATGCTTGTAATAGTTCAGCGTTACTACCAACTAGTTGATTTTTGATATCTTCAATTTTGTTCTGTTCAATTGTATGTTGAATTGCTTCAGCTTCATTCTTTAATATAATTTTTTCACTTTCTTCTAGCTTCGTCCTTATGTCCTGTTGAGAAACTTTGCAGTAATAAATGGACATAATTACTGAACTATGCCCAACAATTTTCATAACTATCTCGATAGGCATGCCCATCTCTATGACATATGCTGTTATGAGGCTTACACGCATACTATGTGGGGTATATTTTGATTTATATGCACCTATTGTTGCTGGATTACCTTCAAGATTTGATAAGTTAAGATTAGTAGGTTGTATATAGTAAAGAGCGGTTGCTAATCGAGGTGTTAATGCATTAGACACCGCTGCCGGTTCAAAATCCCCAAATCTTCTAAATAAAAAACAATTTATACCTTTAGATTTTCTTTGTAACTCATTTAAGTTAGTTCTTTGGCAATCTAACCAAGTGCTAGGAGCCTTAATAGCATTATACTTTTGCTGCCATTTTCTTAATTTTATTAACCAATATGCAAGATCTTCTGGAATCCAGGGAACGGTATAACCTAATCCATTATTATTGGTTTTATTGGTAGTAGTGAACATACCCAATTGCCCATCTGGCATACGTTTAATAAAGGATTGCTCTTTGGTCAAGCCTGCAAATAACGACGGATTTTCTATCCAGATAATTTGATTATGTTCATCAATATCAGCAATGTACTTATCGGCTTCACCAGAGTCGTTATAAGCAATTTGTCTACCCCTCAATGGCACCTTTGTTAAAGCATATGTATGTATCCAATCAATTGGACACCACAAATAGTATTGATCATCTATTTTTTTGTAGATGCAATCCTTATCATTAGGGTCAATCAAATTGGAATTAATCTTAACCCAGTCAACATCAAATTTTTGTAAGTGAGTAAGATCTCTGAAATTCTTTGCTGTTACGGGAATAATCCAATTTTGCACTTTTTTAACAAAATGATACTGTAAGCAAGGTTTGGTTGTTTCAGAGCGTAAAGAGGAAGATGAAATATTCTGTTGAGCTAATAATAGAGTAAAGGGATTACGCGCATTATCAACGCGTACAATTTCTCCTGTATCTTCATCTTCAATAGTCAAGTCATTATTAATGATATAATCAAGAAACTCGTTTACCGCAATCACAAGTTTTCTTCTCATATGATCAGATTCGAAATTTTCAAGAATATTTCGAAAGGGTTTAACGTCGAATTTTTCCTGAACTAGAAAAATATGTGGAGATTTACTTTTATCAAATCTTTCTATGTATAGACGTACAAATCGACATAAATGACTTTCTTTTGTACCACCACCTCGAGCTACTTTCATAAATTCAATTATTTTAGTAGCCCAGTCATGATATTCATAAGAAATAAATTCGGGTTTAAAGGGCTCCTCTTTTCCTAAGAATTTAAACCAATTCTCCCATTCATCTCCGTAGCTACCTTGTGGATCAAGTGGTATTGATGAATCATTTTGTTTGTTAACAAAGTCTTTATATTCTTTTGCATTCTTTAGGTTTTGTGCATGAATAATTCTCTTTAAATCTAGATAAGTAATAATTTCTGGAATATCAAAAAAGTCCTTATAGCTTATCCATTCATCATAAATACGTTCAGGATGTGCTGGTAAATTATGCTGACGATAGCTTTTCTTATAAATAACAGAATTTGTAATCCCTAATTGCTTACAAGTTTTTTTCAAGTCTTCAAAATTTGGAAAAGGTGAATAAGAGGTTGCAAGTCCTGGCTCACTAATATTTCTTAGATTGAAGTGTTTTATCATTTTATGCCTCTTAATTTTTCTTTAACTTCTTCTAGCGTTGGTTTGATATAGACCAAACAGGAGATAGGACTTTTATGATGCATTGCTTTTTGAATTGCTACTTGATCTAGACCCGCTGTTCTAGCCCTGAAGCCATAAGCATGCCTATGGCCATGCTCACTTGTACCAAGTTCTTTTTTACATTCTAGGCCGATTCGTTCTACTGCATTTTTATGAAGTCTTTGGAAGTTTTTAATTGTTTCTGGTGCTCCTAAGCTATTAGTAAATGCAAAAGGGTGGGGATTGCTTTTTGGCGGCTCAACACGTTGATATTTTAAGTAGTTTATCCAAACTGCTAGAAATTCTCGTGCTTTTTCGGGTGGGTTAAAAAGTACTTCAAAGTAGCCATCTTTAGAAGTTAATAACGGTGTCTTCCAGCCGGAGTATAATCGTTCAGAAAATGAGTAAGTATTTCTTGGCTTATATAATGTTTTGGAAAGAAGATACTCTTGCCTATTTCTATAATTAGGATCAGGTGAACTTCCTATAATTGGATGATAAACACGAACCAAAGCTTCTTTCGAATGATTCGGGTGTAAAGTAATATCTGAAATGAAAAGGTGAAAAACCTCGCTTTTTCTTAACCCTCCATAATTCATAAGCATTGTAATAGCTTGTGATTTATAGTCGAATAGCCCATTTTTCTCAAAACCTAAATAGAGAAGCTTTTCGATTTGGTTTTCAGGGAAACGGATTGCATATTCCGTATCATATTGATTTTCTTGTAATGAACCAACTAAACGTACTTGTTGTTGGGTAATATTTACTTTGTCTTTATTTGTTAAATGGTTTAGGAATACATTTGCTTGTTTGTGGTAATAGGCACACCAATTAAGGCGTTCCTCATAGCTGGTTGCTTTACGAAAAGGGTTAACTCTTGGAGAGTTATATTCATCTTGTAGAGCTAAGAAGTCAGTATAGTGTGTGATGTGAAATAATAAGTTATTAGTGTCAGTGATAGTTCTAGGTCGCCAATAAAGATCGAGAGGATCAGTAAGGGTTTTATAATTGATTGTCCCTGTAGCTAGAGATTCTGTAAATGATTTGAGTAGTATCGTAGCACTTTCAATATTCGGAACGGCATTGATATATTTCAGCAAAAGCTGCAAAGCGAAACTTGAGCGTTCTTTCCAAGCCTCACTTTTTGAGTTGAACCAAGCCAAATACCTTAAGTGAGAAATCACCACACCTTTTTCAGTAAGAATCGATGGTAAAGTTAATACTCGTTTTGTAGTACAGTCAGTGTAATTTACATAAATCTTTCGAACGTAAGGCATATAATTTTTAGTACATATTATTGGGTGTTTAATTATTAGGCTAACAATATTTGATCAATTGTCAATTTGATTGGGTTGTAAATAGTATGTTTAGTCATGGGGTTATAATATCAATATAATAAACAATTACTTAGAAAAATAGATCGTCGTGTTCGCTATTTGGGTAAGCGTTTAGAGGAGTTGAAAATTGTTGACTTTGTGCCTGAGCAGGAGGGAAAAGTCTATTTTGGTGCCTGGGTTGAAATCGAGAATGATGATGGTGAACAGAAAACCTTGCGTATCGTGGGGGTGGATGAAATCTACGACCATCATCCTCAGCATATCTCAATTGAATCTCCTATGGCGCGGGCACTGTTGAGCAAACAGGTGGATGATGAGGTTGAGGTACATACCCCATTAGGTAAAAAAGTCTGGTATATCAACTCAATTCGATATGAAAAACCTGAAAGTGCTTAAAATAACAGGGTTTTGCTTTTATTTTGAGCACTTGGTGTAGGCTTTTAAATAAAATATTTGCCAAGTTGAGCTTTTATTTATATGATAGCCGCCATTGGAAGCGTGGCAGAGCGGTTTAATGCACCGGTCTTGAAAACCGACGAGGGTGTGAGTCCTCCGTGAGTTCGAATCTCACCGCTTCCGCCAAATTTTGAAATAAGCCCTTGTTTTTACAGGGGCTTATTTTTTGTCTGTAGATTTACCCCTCAACTTACCCCCACATAAAAATTTTACTGATTATAGAATTCAAGCCATTCAGAATTTTTAGGAATTATTGAAGTCAAAATTGATATAGCAGAGAAATTAAATAATCTTCCCAGTGATTGATATGACGTTTTTATGCAGTGAATGTTTGTTTTATGCTTAAAACTGACAGTATTCGTCTAGGTCATTTTTTTGTGTTGAAAGACATAAAAATATTTGCTTTTATTGTGATAGCGTTCTCCTAAATTTTTATTTGATTCCATATCTAATAATAAATAATGTGCTTGTAGTCTCTGATTTGAAAATAAATGTTGCTGAATTTATTATTTTTAATAAAAATAACTATTATTTTACATTTTTCTGTTAAAAGTTGGTTTTTTGTAGTATTCTGGTTGAAAAATCGTCAATATAATTTTTTATTTTTTTAGTGGGTTGTTGGATATGATAGGTCGGTTCAAGAAAAGTGCTATCTCACAAATTTCGTTTACCTCTTTTCTTGGTTTATTTATCTTTTCTTGTAGCTCTATTGCTTTTGCTCAGCCTAAGGCAGGTAGCAGTATCACCAATATTGCGAGTGGTGATTTTTATGATGAACAGGGCAACCTACAAACAATTAATTCCAACCCTGTTATCCTGACAGTTCAGCCCATTTACTCATTGAGTCTACAAAGTAATCAGCAAAATATTGGTACAATTGGCAGTAAACTCAATTTCCCTCATGTACTAACCAATACAGGAAATATCGCAGATAACTATAAGGTTGCTCTGACACAACTCACAAATGATCAATTTGATCTGGAAAATATCGCAGTTTATGTGGATCGGGATCAAAATGGTGAACCTGATGACAATAATAATTTACTCAATAATGCAATCTTGCACTTAGAGGCAGACGAGTCAGTTGCTTTGGTGGTGGTCGGAAGTATTCCTAAAAATGTTGTCGCAGGTAATGTGGCAAACTTTAGTTTAACTTCAACCAGTCAACTTGATCCAGGTAATGTGTCTGCCACTGTCTCAGATATTGCAAAAGTGGTTGATGATGCGGTCATTCAGGTCACAAAATCTCAAAATATCAGTACAGGTAAAACAGGCACAGAAGTTACCTATACATTTACCTATAGCAATACAGGGACTGCATCAGGTCAGTTGCTGGTGCATGATACCTTGCCGAGTAATGTTGCATATCAGGCGGGAACTGCGATTTGGAGTAATGGCACGGCTACACTGACAGATATAGATAATGACAATGAAGCAGGAAGTACTGCTGAATCAGTCATGAACTATAAATATGTAAATGGTGAGGTGGAGTTTAAACTGACAGGGATTGCCGCATTAAGCAAGGGCACGGTGAGCTTTAAGGTGAAAGTTAATCCGAATGCAGTGGAAAAGATCAATAACACTGCGAACTATAAACAGTATAAAAACAATACAACTACTTTATTGAAAGACACCAACACCAACACCGTTATTTTTAATGTAGAGCAAACCTTAGGGGTGATACTGAATAACTCTTCTGCTGGAAATACTGATGGAGGCACGAATGACTTGCTCACCAAAGCAAACACATTTACTGGTGCCGCCAAAGAAGTTCAGTTTGAAAATTATGTCTGGAATACGGGGCAGGCAACAGATAGCTATAATCTTACAATTGATAAAAGTGTAAATGTGCCAAGTTGTGCGATAACACGTTTATATCACTCTGATGGAAAAACTTTGCTCACCGATAGTAATGCTGACGGTGTAGTAGATACAGGTTCGATGGCAGCAGGCGCATCGAAAAAAATTGTGCTTGGTGTTTATTTTCCTGCCAATTGTGTCACTACAGAGACTTTGAATTTTGACATCACAGCAATTTCTACCACAGATACAGCAATTAAGAATGCGACTCGTGATCAACTAACCAATACTAATTCTGTCGGTTCTAGTGACTTGTACAATAATGATGGTTCAGGAACTGGCATAGGAATTGTCACAGCAGCTGGTGGACAGGCATTATTCAAGCAAGTTGCAATTAAGGGCGGAAATGCAGTATTTCCCTTAATGGTTAAGAATTATAATAGTGTCGCCAATAATTATAATTTATATGCTTCAGCCAATGAGATTGATGTGAATAACATCAGCACCAATTTGCCTCCACAATGGATCGTAAAATTTTATGATACCAATGATAGTTGCCAGACATTAACAAGTGAAATTAGCAATACAGGGGTTGTTGCTGCTGGTGCAATCAAACAATATTGTGCGGTAGTCACTGTTCCACCTAATACCAACTTGACCAATTTGCCAATTTGGTTTGCGATAAAATCCCCAATGAATGCTCAGGCAGATAGCATTAAAGATCAAGTCGATCTTATTCAACGACAAATGACATTGGCAAATGATCAACAGGGACGAGTGAATGTTGGTGGAACAGTTGTTTATCTACATACTTTGAAAAACATGGGTACGATTGTTGAGGGGAGTACCACGGGTCAGGTTAGCCTAAGTGTTGTATCGCAGAAACCAGCCGATAATTTTATTTATACCTTGTACTATGATGCCAATAACAATGGTGTGATTGATGCAACTGATCCACTCATTAATGACTTATCTACGGTTACGGGTGGTTTAGCGCCGCAAGCTTCAATTCAACTTCTCTTAAAAGTTCAGGCACCGACAACCGCAACCAATGGTATGTCCAGTGCAGCCAATATTATTGTAAAAACAAACAATGTTATTCAGGGTTTGGCTTTGGCTGATTTACAAAACACTGACTTGACCACGGTAGATCCAACCCAGTTACGTTTGACCAAAGAGCAGACCAAGGATGAAAATTGTGCCTTAACTTTGGCTACGGTAACCAATGCAACTTACGGAAGTACACCGCTTCAGATAAAACCAAATCAATGTGTGACTTACCGTTTAACCATTAAAAATGAGGGAATAACCTCGGCCAGTAATGTCGTGATCAATGACGTTGTACCTGTTTACAGTCAATTGCGTGTTGGTTTACCACCGTCAATTAGTCAGGGTTCAGTTGCAGTCAATGCGGGGCAGATTTCAGGAAATGTTGGCACCCTTGCGCCACAGGATCAGGCTGCCATGTACTTTTCTATTCGGGTAAGCCCATAAACAGAGCGGATATTAGAGCATGAAGATGATCAATACATTAAATAATAACCGCCCAAAACTGTTTAATTGGGTCCTGACCTTGCTGTGCGTGTTGATGGTCCAGCAATCGGCTTGGGCTGCAACCAACTCGATCATCAGTAATATGGCAGTTGGTGAATATAGTGAAGAGGGTTCAACTGTTGTACAAATGACACGTTCAAATCTTGTTCAAACCACGATTTTGCCTGTGTATTCATTAAATTTGGTGGCAGCCAATAACAAAACAGTAGTGGCAGGACAGACTGTTTATTTTAACCATATCTTAACCAATACCAGTAACGATACAGATCAATATACTTTTGCTGTAAGCAATAATCTTACTGGCGATGATTTTGATTTTGTGAATAGTAGCCTGACGGTTTATCTGGATGCCAATAATGATGGTGTCCCAGATGGATCAGCGATTACAGGTTATACATTGGGTGCAGGTCAGTCAGTTGGACTAATTGTTGCAGCAAGCATACCGAATACGATTACCACAGGAAAAGTTGCAAACTTGACTTTAGCTGTAACATCAATAAATGGTGCAACTGGAACAAACACTAATGTTGACAAGGCAACTGTAACTGATCAGTCCACGTTGATGGTACGTAAAAAATTCTCCCAAACTACTGCTGCAAATGGAGACATTGTCACAATACGTTTGGATTATCAAAATCCAAGTAATGTTGCTACAGGTAATATCACTTTAACGGATACTCTGGATTCAACCTTAACGTATCAATCCAATAGTGGTGAAAACTGGAATGGCACAACCGTCGACCCTGCAACAGGAGCAAATGATCCTACTGGTATTAATTATTATGTAAGTTCTAATGTTGTGACTGCTGTATTGACCAGTATTCCTGCAAATTCGATTGGTTATATTGAATTTAAGGTAAAAATTAATAAAAGTATTGCAGGAAAGATTGAGAATTTTGTCAATGTGACAGGAACAACGACCGACAAAACAAATACAGCAGTTGTAAATGTTGCTCCAGTCTATGCTGTCAAAATGAATGGCAGTGCAAGCAATGTCAATGATAATACTAATACCATTACTGCCAGTGCGGTATCACAGGGCGGTGAACTTAAATTTACCAACTATGTCTGGAATACAGGGAATACCACAGACCGTTTTAACCTCACTTTAACTGGCAGTACATTTCCAGCAGGCAGTCAAATTGAGTTGTATCGTGCGGATGGTGTGACTCCGTTATTGGACAGTAATGGTGATGGCATTCCTGATACAGGATTATTGGCTGCCAATACCAGTGTTCCTGTTGTGGTCAAAGTTCGTTTCCCAAGTAGTTATGCGGTAACCACAAATACAGTTTTTGAAGTTACACCACAAGCACAGTCTGTGAGTGACGGTAGTAAAACCAGTACAATTAAAGATCAGGGTACTTTGACCCTTACTCTTGTTTCACAACTAGTAGATTTAACCAATGCGGATAATACGGGGCAGGGTAATGGTGTGGTTGATAATAATGGTGCTGCTTGGAAAACCTTAACAGTAAAATCCAGTAATAACCCTGTGACTGGTGGGCAGGCAATTTTTCCATTAAGGGTGAAACATACAGGCGTTGGAACAGAGTATTTGCTCAATGCAAATGCCAGCAGTGATTTTTCCAGCCTAACTTTACCCGCAGGTGTAAACCGTGTGCGTTTTTATACATCCACAAATGGTACAAACTGTAGTGGGTTGGGTAATGAAATTGGTAAGACGATTTATTTAAATGATGGAGAAACCCAACTGGTCTGTGCGGTTGTTGAGGTCGATAAAGTTAATAATGACGTCACCGTACCGATTTATTTCCGTGTCATCTCAACCAGCTTTGTCGCTACAGGTAACCCTGCTCAGGACATTATTAAAGATGCCATAACCATTCAAAGTGTAAACTCCAAGCCTCAATTGGAATTTATGCCAGATTTATATGGTCAGGTCGCACCATTAGGCACTGTGGTATATAGCCATCTATTGGTCAATCATAGCGATACAGCTTTTTCTGGCAGTTATGATTTTGTTCTAAGCAATGATCAGTCTGAATTTAATGCCAAACTTTATTATGACGCCAATAATAATGGACAGTTTGATGGTGGTGATACCTTAATTAATCATTTATCAGATTTACCGAGTGGTGGATTGGCATCACGGTCACAAGTCAGGTTGTTTGTTCAGGTGAATAATACTGCTTCAAATAATGTTACCCAATCCAACACAACCATTGTGAATTTAAAAGACTCAGCGAATCAAGTTGTAGCATCTGTTAAGGATGTGACCACCGTGAATAAATCACAGTTAAGTTTAACCAAATTGCAGGCACGTGATTTCAATTGTGATGGTACTGCTGACGAGGCTTATAGTTTAAATAAGCTAAATATTGGCAAACAGGGCAATGGTCAGGGACAGTGTGTCCTCTACAAAGTAACCTTAAATAATTCAGGTCCCACAATCAATAATGTATTTACCTTTAGGGATATGACACCTGCTTATACGGTGTTATCGAAAGTTCCAACCTGTACATCATGTAGTGGCACGACAGCCCCTGCTTTAAATAATGCAGGTGAGCTGACAGGAACATTAAACAGTGTGGTTGGTGGTCAAAGTTACGAATTCAGTTTCGGGGTGCGCTATGTGGGGCAGTAATTCAATGGAAAAATTCAAGATGATGAAACTGGCTAATCATGCTGTTCTAAAACTTTTGATTTTGTTTTTTTCACTGGTCAGTAGCATCAGTATTGCTCAGGCTGCTTATCAGCGTAGTTTTATTAACCTGAGTTTTGAAATTCCTAAAATTGCAAATACTGGTAATGCCTGTCGTGTATATATTGACAGTACTAAGGTTCCTGGTTGGTTAACCACACATCCCTATTACCAAGAAGAGGCTGTAGATTCTTGTACGTATGTCCCAAGTGGAAATGGACAGGTTATGGAACTGTGGTCAGGACCTCGGGGTATTGGGGGGGGAGGCACAGGCAACATGGTTGCTAAAGAAGGAACGCAGTTCGCTGAATTAAATGCCCAATATATTTCAGAAATATCCCAAAATATTTGTTTGGTCAATGGCGAGCAAGTCAATTGGAGATTTAGCCATAATGGACGAAATACCAATCCTGATACCATGAATTTTCGTGCAGGTACGCAACCAGTAGTATCAGTCGCAACTGGTACAACAGGGACGGGTAATATAACGTCATGTAGTGCTGGTACATGTAATCCTGTGCAAAGTAATACTGTACCTGTGGGAAGTACAACTCGATGGGCCGATTATAGCGGAAGCTTTATTTATACTGGTGCAACAGGGCAAACGACCATTGGTTTTCAGTCTACTTCAGGCTCAGGAACTTCAGGGAATTTTTTGGATGGCATTCAGATTGAGGTTAAGCCGATTATTGAATTTACATCTGCTAATTATTCTGTACCCGAAAATGGCGGTGGTGTTCAGCCTGTTCAGGTCATTGTGGTTGGAACTGTGCCACCAGCAGGCATTCCACTGACCTTTACAGTTACTGATGGTACAGCACAGCTAGGTACAGACTATAAAATTAATGGTGGGGTGGCCAATACTTTTACCATTACAATACCCGCTGGTAACTATGGAAGTGGCACACCTTATATCCTGAATGTCCCTGTAGAAATTATCAATGATACAGTCCCTGAACCTGATGAAACTTTTACCGTCACAATTAATCAAAGCAATGCATACCATGTCATGTCTTCAAGTGGTTGTGGTGCATCAGGTAATGGCACGGCAACCTATACAATTATTGATGATGATGCCCCTCAGGATGTGGATGTAAAAATTGAAAAAACTCAGCGTAAAGGAACGGGTGGATCATTTCAATCACAACCTCTAATGGTAAAAACTAATGATATAGTTCAGTATCAGTTAGTGATTACCAATAAAGGAGAACGTGCAATTAGTTCTACAGGGGTGGCTAATTTTCAGGATATCGTTCCAAATAATTTTAATTCAGTTTCTATTGCTGTAGCGGCCACTAAAGGTGGAACAGCAACTGCTTCAGATAAATGTACAGCAAGTTTATCTGGAAACACCTTGTCAGGTACTTTTAGTGGTCCTAAAGGAGCGACTTGTAGCGTTACTATCTCTGCAACAGCAGTGTCAGGCGTTGCCACAAACACGGCAACAGTGAATGCTACTGCAAATAATGATATTTTTCCTAGTGACAACACCAGTAGTGTACAAACAACCATTGCAAGAGCATTGATTTATATAACCAAGTCAAGTATTGGTGGAACAGGTTCATTTGATTTTTCTTTAACAGGTACAAATAAAACCAGTGCGACCGTGATAACGCAAACACCAATTGATCAATATCAGGTTGACGGTGGAACAATATTTTCTGGTCAGCCTTTTGCAGTCACCTCGTCATCAGGGAGTGTAAACATTTCAGAAACAAATGTGGCTGGCTGGTCATTACTGGGTGCAACTTGCCGTGTTCGAAATACTGATGGCACGTCTGGCGCACTTGTTGGCACTGCACCAACATCAGGAACGGGTACAAAAACTTATGCCTTTACCTCCACTGAAATTAACAATAACCCAAATATAAACTGCAATTTTTCCAATATTAAAGTGCCAATTGTCAAAATTGCAAAAGAGTCACGTGGTGGTACAGGCACATTTGCTTTCGTCAACAGTAATTTATCCAGTACATCGACAAATGTGGCAACAACCCCCTCAAGTTCTTCTACCAATATTGGTAAAGGTACCTCTGCTGCTTTAACGGTGAATGACACCTTTTCAAATGTGACGATTAGTGAGCCAACTCTTTTGACGGGTTATGTATTAAAGGATGCGAAATGTACTGATGCCAATAGTTTTATTACAGGAAATATTGGTGAGTTTGGTGATTTAAGCGGGTCAACGCTGACCATTTCATCTGGTCGACTAATTACTGGTGGAGCAGATATTACCTGTACATTTGTTAATAGTACGCCAAGTTTAACAATTAAAAAAATTAGCCGTGGTGGGGTTGGAAAATTTGATTTTACTGCCAGTGCAAATAGCGGAATCTTAAACCATTCCATTACGACAACAGTTGCAGAAACTGAAACATCAGGCATAACCCAATATTTTTCTCCGAGTCTGTCATTAACAAATGTCGTCTTAACTGAATCGGGTATGCCGACAGGATATCGGTTGACCGATGCTGTATGTACGGGTATAGGAGCAAGTTCAGTCACTGTTAATAAAACAAATGGGACAGTCACCTTAGCCAGAACGGGAATTGCAGCAGGGGCAGATATTGTTTGTACCTTAACGAATACACTTACTACGCTCACTTTAATCAAAAAATGGGAAAATGCCTTAGCTGGTGATAGTGCAACCGTGAACAGTGTTGGCTTTACCACAAATGCAACAACAGGACTCTCAGTTGCGGACGCCACGGGAGCAAACTCTACAGCAGGTACACCAATTATTGTTCCGCTGGCCATGCTTGGAACAACAGGAAGTATCATTGAGGCATTTAGCAAAGGCGATGAAAATGAGTATGTGGGAAATCTCGTCTGTACTGGCAACACTACGCCTTTAAATGGCAATAAATTAACGATTAATACAAACGATGCAGCAATTATTTGTACCTTAACCAATAGCCGTAAAGATTTAGTTTTAATATCAGGCAAAGTCTTTAATGATAATGGCGGCAACGTCAGCAATATTGTGGCAAATGCCTATAATGGAATCATTGATGCAAATGAGCAGGGCATTGCTGGCAGTTCGCTTAAACTTGCCAATTGTTCAGGTGTTGACCTCAATGTTGTATCAATAAGCAATGACAATGGGGATTATCGTTTTAAAGTTGAGAAAAGTGTTCTAAGTAACCCATTCTGCATTGTGCAAACCAATTTACCAGAATACACCTCAGTTAGCGGGGTAAGTCCAACAGGAACGTACAGTCGCAATACAGATACGATTACGGTGCCAAAAACCACAGCCACAAGTTATCCAAACAATAATTTTGGTGATGCCAATCTCAATGTGGTTTTAACAGAAGATGGACAACATACTATTACGGTAGGTGAAGTCACCGATTATCCACATCGCTTGACTACACAAGCACCTGTACAACTAACTCAACTTATCCGAAGTTCTTCAAACTCAAATAATGATCAGCCTTGGCAGGCACTGGTTTACCGAGACAGCAACTGTAATGGTGCTGTTGATGCTGGTGAGACAGTATTTGATCCAACGCCATCTGGTACTGTTTTATTACAACCCAATACCGATATCTGTCTTGTGCAACGAGTACTTTCACCCACCAATATTTTTGCTGGTGCCCAGCATATTGGAACGTTACAGGCAAGCTATCAGGTCAGTTCACTTAACATTTCCAGGCAGACCCAACAACGTCAAGACGTGACACTTATTGGCAGTGCAGGGTTGACATTGACAAAAAAAGTACGCGCAGTGACCAGTTGTTCGTCAACTCCATCTGATTCTTTAGGCTTTTTAGTAAATAACCAAGCCACAAAACAACAAAATTTAGAGTATGAGATCACCTATAAAAACAATAGTGTGAAGAACCTACAGAATGTCAAGGTGAAAGATAGTTTACCAACTGGTACTAATTTTGGTGATGTGAGCTGCAGGGTAACACCGAGTGGAAATACTTGTAATGCAACACATTCTGGAGAAGTTCTTGAATGGTCGCTAACAGGTTTGCTAAAACCATCAGCAACAGGAACTCTAAGGTTCTGTGTGATTCAATAAGCAGAAAGTCTGATTAAAAATTAGGTCGAAAAATATGCAGAGATATTGTGGTGAAAAAGATGGTATGGAAGTTGCTTTAGTTTGAAGTAATAGAATATTTTTTTGTAAAAGTATGAAATAATTCAAACAAATTTATTGATTATTGATATACTTTTGTAAAAATGAGTAACGGTTTTTTGAATGGTAAAAAAGCTTACTGTTCAAAAAATAAAAAAGAAGACTAGGAATAATTGAATGGCGTATTTAAACAATATGTACAAGAAATGTTTGCTTGGTACTGCGGTTCTTGTTTTGGCTGGAAGTGTATTCGCCGAGGCTAAAACGACAAAAGAGCCCGTTTCAGTAGAACTCAAAACTTTCCTGATCAGTGCAGGCACTGATGGGAAATCAACTTCAAAGCTGGTGACTAAGGTAAAACCAAATGATGTGATTGAGTATCGGGCAACCTATACCAATAACACCGCTGGGAAAATCAAGAATCTGGCCGCGACTTTACCGATACCTGTAGAAACTCAATTTCTGGCGAAGTCTCAGCCAGAGAATGCTGAAGCAAGTACCGACGGTACACATTTTGCCCCAATGCCTTTAAAACGCAAAGAGGGTAATCAAATGGTGAATGTACCACTGAAAGATTATCGTGCATTGCGTTGGACCATTGCAGAACTTCCAGCTGGAAAGTCTGTGACGGTTTCTGCTCAAACACGCGTAAATAGTGAAAAAACAAGTAATTAATTGGCATTTTACGTATAAGGGGTAAAATAATGTCAAATCGTCTACAACTTACACAGCTAGCAGCTTCCATTGCATTGGTCGCTGGTAGTGCTGCTTTCGTTTCATCTGCACATGCCGCTGCACCAGCCGCTGGTACAAATATCAGTAACATTGCATCTGCAAGCTATACTGATAGCACAGGAAACACTAAAACTGTATCTTCAAATATTGTGACCACCACAGTATTGCCAGTTGCAAGTTTCACGTTGATTGCTGACCGAACAGCAAATGCCAATGCGAACAACCAGGTTTCTTTATCACACACCTTAACCAACACGGGTAACGGTAGTGATACGTTCACGGTAAATGTGGCGGATGTTACCTCTGGTGACCAATATGACTTCAGTAATTTAAAAGTTTATCTTGATGCCAATAAGGATGGTGTTCCTGATAGCCAGACTCCTGTAACAAGTGTTACCTTGGCAGCAGGTGAGTCGGTGAACTTAATTGTTCAGGCAACCACTCCAACAACTCGTGCAGGTGGTGTTGCACTTTCTGCTGGTGATTTGGGTAAATTAACCATCACTGCACAAAGTACTTTAGACAATACACTCACAGCAACAAATACAGACACCGTTAAAATTACCAACGGTGCAGTGATTAGTGTGATTAAATCTGCCAGCGTAACGGCAATTGATGCGACCCAAGCTAGTCCAACCGCTCGTGAAGTTGAATATAAGTTGGTTTACCAAAACACAGGTAACACAACAGCAACTGATGTTACAGTTACGGACTTGTTACCTGCTGGTTTAACTTATGTTGCTAATTCTGCAAAACTTGCTGGCGTGACACAAACTGATGGTGTTGATGCTGATGGTTATAAGTTTGTTGAAACCACTCCAGGATCAGGTAAAGGTACTGTAACCTTAACGATTCCAACTCTAGCACCGAACACTACAGGTACATTAACCTTTAAGGTTCGCGTAGATCAAAATACACCAGCGGGCGTGATCACGAACATTGCAAATGTTGACCCAGATGGTCCATCAGGCCCAGAAGGAAATACGCCATCTAACCCGAATGACGTAAATATCTTAAGCATCAAAAAAGGCACAATCAATGATAGCCAAACTGATGCCTACGCAGATGCGGAGAAAACCTCTGCAACCGCAAAAGATAACCAAATTGTCATTGCTTCAATCAAGCAGGGTGAAGTTGCTGAATTTAGCACTTCAGGTCAAGGTGGCGAGCCAATCGTTATCCATAACACGGGTAATGTGAGTGAAGAGTTTAATATTGCGATTGATAAAGGCACATTACCAGCAGGTAGTATTGTTACCTTGTATCAAGCTGACGGTGTAACGCCATTTGTTTCAACAGGTTCTATCCCAAGTGGTGGTACATACAACCTTGTTGCAAAGGTAACGCTACCAGCAAACTATTCAACATCAACGGCTATTAAGGCGACTTTGACCACAAGTCCTAAGTCTGATGCAACTAAGACAGATACGTTAGATTTGGTGATTAGCCAAGTAACGCCTGCAACAGTTGACTTACATAATGGTGATGCTTCAGATACTACTGGTTCAGTGGCTGGCGCATCTGGTAAGGATACTGGCTTAGATATTGATGTTCGTAGTACCAAACCAAATCAGGCTGTGAATTTCCCACTTCAAATTGATAATGCTGGTGTAACAGGCGATAACTTCAATCTAGGTATTGATCCTGCACATGCATTACCAACAGGTTGGGATGTTAAATTCTATGTGGCTGATGGTAGTGGTAACCCAACAGGCGCACCATTAACCAATACTGGTAATATTAATGGTGGCAGTAACATTAAACTTGTTGCTGTGGTAACGCCTCCTGCGAATGCACCAGCAGGTGACCAACAAGTTTACTTCAAGGTATCTTCACCAGCGACAAACCTAAGTGATGTGATGGTGGACAAGGTTACTGTTCAGGCGGATCGTAAGTTAAGCCTGCAAAATGACCGCATTGGTCAAGTTGCACCAGGTGGTACAGTTGTTTATAAACACACCTTAACCAACACAGGTAACATTGCTGAAGGTGCAACACCAGGTAGCTTACCATTTACCTTGACCAATGACCAATCTGGTAATGGTTGGGTAACCAGCTTGTTTATCGATGTGAATAACGACGGTAACATTGATGCAGGTGATACCCTAGTTACAGGTAGTGATTTGGCAGCGGTAACAGGCGCGATTGCACGTAACGCTTCTGTGAACTTACTCATCAAGGTTCAAGCGCCAAGCAATGCAACCCCTGGAACACCAAGTTCAGTTATCTTCACCATTAACCCAACAACTGTGACTGGTATTGCACACGCAAGTATCTCTAATACTGACTTAACCACAGTGACTGAAGGTCAGGTACGTTTGGTTAAGGATCAGGCTTTGGTTGATTGTACAACAGGCACAGGCGCAACTTATACACAGAACACTGTGAGTGCCAAACCAGGCGAATGTGTGAAATACCGTATTGTTGCGACCAATGAAGGTAATGCAACCGTAACGAATGTGGTGATTAGCGATAATACGCCGTCATACACTACCTTGAAAGCAATCTCAGGTGTGTCTCCACTTGCAACAAGCGCAACATTACAAAACACAGCAAGTTATGTTGATGGCTATACAGGTACTGTTTCAGCAGAACAGTCGCCTTTAGCACCAAATGCAAGTGCAACATTAGAGTTTGTGATTAAAGTGAATCCACTTACACCATAAGCTTTATTCATTCACTTGAAATGAAAACAAATAACTAGAGATGTGAACATTTGCCTAGGCAGGTGTTCATCTCAAATAATTTTTTAAATTTTTTAGACTATTTAGTTGAAGGGTAAGCGCTGTGCTACAACAGAAGCAATCTAACGCATTCCATAACATGACATTCATGTTATCAACGTTGACAGTATCAATATTGTCAGCGCAGTATGGTTATGCAGCGAATATGCCTGAAGTGGGTAGCTCTATCCAAAATATTGCCTATGCAACTTATGTTGCACCCGATGGTAAATCCCAACAATCAGTTTCAAATACCGTCGAAATCAATATTTCTGCTCTTTACGCAATTGCTTTAACTACTCCACCAGTTCAGGAAATTGAACCAAGTACACGTGTTATTTGGGCAAATACCTTAGTCAACAATAGTAATGCTCCTGTCAATGTACAGCTAGAAGCGTTAACAATAAATGAACTAAGCAATGTTAAAATTTATGTAGATACCAATAAAAACGGTCAATTCGACACCGATGATCAACAACTGACAACCACTGTTGCCTTGGCGGTAGGCCAGAGCGTTCATTTGTGGGTCGTTGCAACAGCGAGTGCGACCCTGACCGAGAGTCAGCAGTTAAATTTACCGTTAAAAGCAACACTTGTTGAAGACAACAGTGTAATAGCAACGGCTACAGATAGTGCCATCAGCTATGGACCACAACTGGTTGCAACCAAAGAGGTTGCCCAGAAAACTTTTGAGCCATCAGCCAATGCCAGCTATGACCTTAACTATACCTTGGCCATAACCAATCAGGGTAAAAAAGCGGCAAGACCAGTGGATGTGATGATCGATGGTCAGGCACAGAAAATGGTGCTTTTAGTTGATGATCTGCCTGCCAATACAACATTTAAGTCTGCACAGTTAAAAAATACGCAGGCCAAGGTTTTGTATAAGCAAACAGGCAATAACTATACAACGACCTTGCCAGGTGACTTAAGCAAGGTTGATCAATTGGTGGTTGGCTTTCCACAAATAGACGCCAATACAACTGAACAAGTCGATCTTACGGTTACAATGAACCGTAACATTGCCAAAACAACGGTTAAAAATACCTATAAAGTTTCGTATGCAACCACAAATAGCCAAAAAGAGGTATTGTCTAATCCTGCTTTAACCGTGGTAGGTGGTCTCGCAGCGATTAATAATAAATCTGGTGATTTCCAAAATGTCTTGACTACAGGCAGCGTGAATAAACCACTTTATCTTGAAGCGCAAAATGCCAGCTGTAATGCGGACCGTTATACTGCGGACAAGGTAAAGATTAAAATTAAATCAGTCAAAACAGGTGATCTTGAAGAGGTCATTGGTGTAGAAACTGGCCCGAATACAGGCGTATTCCATTACACGCTACCAACCGCATTTGCAGATGTAGGTGTTGCTTATGATTCATTATTACAAACAGTCAAACGCGATCAAGTACAAGTTAGCCTGACGGACTGTCTGGATGCGCAGGGTAATTCAACCCAGACATTTACCGATATTAGTACTCAGGTACTTATGGATCCATATGGAACAGTGTTTGATGCCAAGACAGGTTTACCTGTGGCAGGGGCAACCATAACCTTATTAGACCAGAATGGCCAGCCAATTGCGGACAATGTTGCATACAAACTTGATGAGCAGACTGGAGAACTGGTTACAATTCCAGCCAAGCAGGTCACCAATAGCGAGGGTGAATTTATTTATCCCCTTGTTAAAGCAGGAACCTACAGTTTTGTTGTGGATACAACCACAATTCCTGGAAATACACGTTATAGCTTTGTCAGTGATAAATCGGTTTATCCAAGTTTCCCTGCGGATAAGGCTGTTGATCTGGAATGGTCTTATGCTGGCAAATTTACCTTAAATAATGGTGATCCAGCACTAAATATCGATATTCCAATTGATCCTGATTTGGCTGTGCCAACCTCGCCGTTATTTGTACAAAAAGTTGCGACCAATAAAAATTCGGAAATTGGTGAGTTTGAAGAATATACCGTGACGGTTGCCAATCGTGGCACGGTGGATTCCAAAGATGTTTCGATTACCGATACCCTGCCTAGAGGCTTTATCTATGTTCAGGGTTCTATGCGTGTCGATGGCACCAAGGTTGCTGATCCATTGGGTGGAAAAGGTCCTTATTTGAAACTGGGTTTAGGTACACTAACGCCAAGTAAGGAAGTTAAGGTTCAGTATCGCGTCTATATTGGTCCAAATGCCTTGAATGGTGATGGCATTAACCGTGTTCGGGCAAAAGATGGTCAGGGAGTCGAATCAAACGAAGCATCTGCAAAAGTAGAAGTAACGCCTGGCGCAATGATCTCTGATGGTTTTATTGTCGGTAAGATTTTTACTGACTGTAACCGTAACGGGGTACAGGATGCAGGTGAAGTCGGTGTGCCAGGTGTGCGTATTTACCTTGAAGATGGTAGCTATGTGGTGACTGACAGTGAAGGTAAATATGATTTTTATGGGATCAGTGCCAAAACCCACGTCTTAAAGGTTGATCGTACCAGTTTGCCAGTTGATTCTGAGTTGGTGTTAATTGGCAATCGTCAGGCAGGTGATCCGAATAGCCGTTTTGTGGATTTAAAACGTGGTGAACTACATCGTGCCGATTTTGCAATTGCCAATGGTACAGGACAATGTTCGCAAGCCTTATTGCAGCAGATAGCAGAACGTAAAAAACGCATTGAACAGGACAACACCAATTTAGAACAGGTGTTACGTTCAGACCTTACAATTGATCCAGTTTTTTCCAAAATTACCGATGTTAAAGGTCAGCCAGCAAGTGGTTGTATCTCGGCACAGGGAATCAGGGCCAATTGTAACCTTGATTTTTCCAAGGAACAGGTTAAGGAACTGAAAGAGGTTACTTTTGAACCAGAAAAATCTGGCGTTGCTTCTTCAGTTGCCTTGCCACTGAATGAAACATTGGCAGCAACTGAGAGTGTGCCAGCCGAATCCACTCAAGCTGCGAAAATGCTTAGTCTGGAAACAGTGCTGGAAAATGCTGCCAATAATCAGCTAGAAATTATCAACTTAAAAGATGGGCAGCTTCTTGGTTATGCCCAAACAGCGGTTCAGGTTAAGGGTGCTGCTGGCACACAACTACAACTGTGGGTAAATGGCACACAGGTTTCTGAGAAACGAATTGGTAAGCGCGCAATATTGCCTGACCTACAGGTTGCAGGTCTGGATTTTATCGGTGTCGATCTTGCTGTGGGTAAAAACAGTATTGAAGTTCGTCAAGTCGACATGATGGGCAATGTTCGGGATAGCAAACAGGTCAATGTGATTGTCCCTGACCAAATGGATAAGCTGTTACTTGAGTCAGCCAAAGTACAACCGCAAGCCAACGGCCGTGATTATTTTAACGTGACCATGAAAATTGTTGACCGTAATGGCACATTGGTTTCTAGCCGTACGCCTGTTACGCTCGACAGCTCGATTGGTAAAATTGAGTTGACTGACCTGGACCCAAAACAACCTGGTATTCAGGTCTTTGTTGAGGGCGGTACGCTTGTTGTACCAATACAGGCGCCAATCGAGGCAGGGGAAGGAACGCTGTCGGTTGAAAGTGGTATTTTCCATAGCAGTACACCAATACGTTTCTTACCTGATCTACGTCCGATTATCGCAGTTGGTTTGGTGGAAGGATCAATTAACTTTAAGAAATTTGATCCGAAACAGTTAAGTAATGTCCGTTCGCAGGATGGATTTGAGGAAGAACTGCAAGAGATTTCATCATCGGACAATGGCAAAAGCAATGTGACAGGGCGTGCAGCCATGTTCCTGAAAGGTAAAGTCAAGGGTGAATATCTACTGACTCTTGCCTATGATTCTGACAAGGATAAAAATCAGCGTCTGTTCCGTGATATTCGTCCAGATGAATATTATCCAGTTTATGGTGACTCGGCAGCGAAAGGTTTTGATGCACAAACAACCAGTAAGCTCTACGTGCGTGTGGATAAAGGCCGTTCTTATGCCATGTACGGTGATTATGTTACACGTACCGAAAATGATGAGGGCCTGGCTTTAGGTCAATATAGCCGTTCATTAACAGGTGTTCGTGGAGCTGTCGAAACAGACCGCTATAAAGTAACGGCCTTTGCTGCGCAGACCAATACGCAACAGGTGACCAATGAACAACGTGCCATGGGGATTTCGGGTCCTTATAGCATGGGCAATGTCAATACCGATGATGTGCTTGCCAATAGTGAAAAAGTTGAGGTGGTTACCCGTGACCGCAATAATCCAGGCCTGATCATTTCGCGTAGCACTTTGGCACGTTTTACTGATTATGAAGTGGATACCTTTAGCAACAGCATTTACTTAAAAGATCCTGTACCAAGTGTCGATGCTGACCTGAATCCAGTCTATCTGCGTATTACAGTGGAATCTGATCAGGGTGGGGATGAATACACGGTTGGTGGTGTTACAGGCTCGGTGAAGCTGCTTGATCAGGTGAAAGTGGGTGGGGCGTATGTAAAAAGCAATAATCCACTGACGCAGGACCAGTTGGCCAGTGTCAATACCGTGGTGAAATTTGCCGACAAGGGTAAATTGATTGCTGAGTTTGCCCGTTCTGAAAATATTAATGACGGTTTAAACTCTTTAACACAGATTAACACCACACCAGATGCAACAGGTAAATTGTCGGGGAATGCGGCTCGCGTTGAACTGAACTATGCCTATAAGAATATGGAGCTGAAAACCTACCATAATCAGGCAGATACAGGATTCTATAACACTGCGGCACCAATCACTGCTGGACGTAAGGAAAGTGGTATAAAAGGGCGTGCGCAACTGGGTAAGATCGGTTTGGCAAAACTGGAGGCTATCCGTACTGAAGATTTGCAAAGTGGTGTCAATCAAGGTGTTTCTGCCAGTATTGAACGTGCGATCAGCCGTATTGTGGCAGTTGAGCTGGGCCTGAAATATTATGATGAGTCTGAGAATCCAGCACTGTTGGGGGCTTCACAAACAGCGCCGTATCATGGTTTAACCGCACGTACAAAAATCACCACACAGCTTCCTTGGCAGGGTTCAAATGTCTTTGCTGAATATGAGCAGGATGTTTCCGAAGCTGAGCGCCGTATTTTTGCCTTGGGTGCGAATTACCAGATTAATTCAAAACTACGTGCCTATGGTCGCCATGAGTTGGTGTCCAGTATTCAGGGACTGTATGACCTAAATAACAATCAGCGTCGTAATGTCACAGTGTTTGGTCTGGATAGCAAATATAACAATAATGGCACAGCGTTTAGTGAATATCGTGTTCGTGATGGTATCAGCGCTCGTGAAGCTGAAGCTGCAATCGGTTTACGTAACCGTTGGGAACTGGAAAAAGGCTTCTATGCAACCACCAGTTTTGAACAGGTGAAGTCATTGTCAAAAGCAGATACCGATAACCAAAATTCAGATAACACTGCTGCATCTTTAGGTGTGGAATATCTGGCCAATCCAAACTGGAAAGCTGTTGCGAGAATTGAAGCACGTTGGGCTGACCAGTCTGACACCATCCTGAATAATCTGGGGATTGCCTACAAATATTCTGATGACGTGACTTTATTGGCGAAAAATGTAGTTAGCCTGACTGACAGTAAGAATGAAAACAGTGGTGATCGCCTGGTTGATCGTTTCCAGGTGGGTGCTGCCTACCGTGACACTGAGCACAATCGTTTTGATGCGCTGACCAAGGTGGAATACCGCTATGACAGTAACAAGTCAGATTTAAATAATCCATACCTAAAGCATGTCTATATTTTCTCAAATCACTTGAATTATCATCCAGGTCGCGATATTACCCTTTCAGGCCAATATGCGGTTAAAAATGTGGACACCACGTTCTCTGGTTTGGAGTCAAGTGGTATGACACATATGCTCAGTGGTCGGGCAATGTATGACATCAATGAACGTTGGGATGCGGGTGTTCATACAGGTGTGTTATGGTCGAATATGAGTTCGGGCCGCCGTATTTTGGTTGGGGGTGAGGTGGGCTATTTGCTGGCTGCAAACCTCTGGTTATCAGGTGGTTATAACTTCTCTGGCTATAAAGATGATGATCTGGTGGATAGTGACACAACTATTCAGGGCGCATATGTACGCTTTAGATTCAAGTTTGATGAGAACCTGTTTTCTCGCAACAATTCTACCGTGAACGCTTCAAGAGAACCATAAAGATGAAATATGTCACACCTGCCTTGCGTCAATTTTATCGTGGTGCTGCAACTGTTGCGGTTTGCTGGAGCGTAATGGTTTGGGCAGAAAATCCTGATCAGTTGGCTGCACCTGTTATGGCACAAGATTCTCCAGATACTACAGCCCAGTCAGGTATTTATAATCCAAAAGATCAACAGGTTGCTGCCTTGCAGACACGTCTCGTTCCTTTTTTGAATGAACAGGGAATTGAACGTTATCATGCTGCCAAAGCAGCCGCATGGTTGACTTATGCAGCCCATGAGGGAAGTGAAAAAAGTGCAACGGTTGCGCGAAAGGAGGCCCTTGCTCAGGCGGAAATGATTATAGCGGCATTGGAGCAGGGTCAGGCTAAGCAGTTAAGTTTAACCACACCGATTCTGTCTACCTCAAGTGTAATGCGTCGGGATTTATGGGCAAATGCTGAATTATTGAAACAGCATGCAGGTTTTTCCTGTGCCCAGTCTCAGATTGCACAGGCAGAGGTGATGCTAGTCTGGGCAGCCGCTGAACATTGTGAGTTGGGCTGGCGACATTCACGGGAACTGTTTTTATCAGCACAGCGCTTAATTGATCAGGCAAATAGTCGGGCGTTTAGTTGCAGTGCAGATGTTCCTCAACAGCTTCCGAAAATTAGTTATCCATCTTTACAGGAACTGAATGGCAGTGAGCAGGGATGTCATGGTGTTGCAGGGCCTTGGCCGATTTGGTCGCCGCAACAAAAAACAGTAATCTCTGAAAATAGGCAGGTTGCTGATCAACCTGTGCCGAACGTTGTGCATTTTGCTTTGGATCAGGCGGTTTTATCGCAAGATTCCATCAATGTACTCAATCAGATTGTAAACTTCCTAACAGCACATCCAGCTTACACCTTGACACTGTATGGATTTACCGATCAGCAGGCAAATGAACAATATAATTTAAAACTGTCCTTGCGTCGTGCGCAGGCAGTATCTCAATATCTAACTCAGCAAGGTGTTGCCCTAAATCGTATTGCGACAGAGGCAAAAGGTAAGACCCAGCTGATTGAAAATGAAAACCCGAAAATGGGGCGTGCCCTAAGTCGTCGGGTGGAATTGGTTTATGTTGATCCTGAGGGTAAGGAAATTCAAACCATTCGACAAAATCAGGATATTCAGCTAGAGCGCTAAAGTTTTTAAGCTTGCGGTAATAGTTGCTATTGCTAATAATTCTTCTAACTAATTTGGTATAAATATTGCTGACTTAAAACGATTTAAGTTGGCTGAATAACAATTTTGTTTGGGTCAAAAAAGTATTCATGATGATCGCTTTTGATTAAGGTATTCTGTATAACTGTATTATTCGCTATATTTGTGGAAATATAGCGAAGCTTGAAGATAAAGCAGTCTGGATTAGCTATGCTAGCTGATGTAATGAGGAATGTTTTAGTGGAAAAAATTTGAATTTATAAAATTCTCCAAGTTTTTGGAAAATGGACAGATCGAATCGTCTTTAGAAAATATGGCTAGCGTATTGTAATAAATGGTAATGTTTACTCCTGAAGAGTTGGAAGTACTGAAACTGTCATGCAAAGTGGCAGCAAGTTGTCTTATTTTTAGTTTGGTTCCTGCGACCTTGATTGCATGGATATTGGCGAGAAAGGAATTCTGGGGTAAATCCCTGTTTGAAACTTTGGTGTTTCTGCCTTTGGTTTTACCACCTGTAGTGCCTGGTTATTTGCTGCTACAGGTATTTGGCAATCGGGGTATTTTAGGTCAATATCTTGCGCCGTTGGGGTTGGAATTTGCCTTTAACTGGAAAGGCGCGGTATTGGCATCCGCAGTGATGGGATTTACTTTATTGGTGCAATCCGTACGTCTAGCGATTGAACTGGTTGATCAACGTCTGGAAATGGCAGCCAAAACGTTGGGTGCATCTTCCTTTGGGGCGTTTATACAGGTGACATTGCCGCTTGCAAGTAGTGGGATTTTAGTTGGCAGTATTTTATGTTTTTGCCGTAGCTTAGGCGAGTTTGGTGCAACCATCACTTTTGTTGGCAATATTGCTGGTGAAACCCGTACTTTGCCGTTGGCCATGTATAGCTTGATGCAGCAGCCTGATACCGAAACGGCAGTATGGCGATTGATTATCCTGTCTTTATCGGTAGCATTTTTTGCCTTATGGTTTGCACAGTGGTTCAATCGCTACCAGAAAAATAAGCGTGGGTATTCAGCATGATTGATTGTTATATACAGCTACAACAAGGGCAATTCTCTTTGGATCAACGCTTTCAATCTGATCAATCGGTGATTGGTTTATTTGGGGCTTCTGGTTCGGGGAAAACCACCATATTACACAGCATAGCAGGTTTAATCCGACCACAATCGGGGTGGATTAAAATCCAGAACCAGACTTGGTTCGATCAAGGTCAGAACATTTATCTCAGTACGCAACAGCGTCGCGTAGGTTTGGTCTTTCAGGACGCTCAGCTATTCCCACATAAAAATGTCAAACAGAATTTACTGTTTGGTTTTAAGCATATTGCACCGCAGCAACGAAAATTTGAGCTGGACTATATAATTGAATTGCTCAAGCTGGAGCATCTGGTTGAGCGGATGCCGATTAAGCTCTCTGGAGGCGAAAAACAGCGAGTGGCTTTAGGTCGAGCGTTGCTGTACTCGCCACAATTGCTGCTTCTCGATGAGCCACTATCTGCACTAGATACGGCGCATAAAGCCGAGATCATTCCTTTTTTTCAACGCGTCAAACAAGATATTAAAATTCCGATGCTCTATGTCAGTCATGATCAATCTGAAATAAAACAACTGAGTGACACAATCTGGTACTTATAATTGCTTAAGTTGTGTATACATGTTTAACCACTCATATAGAGGATTAAACCACAAAAGGCCGAAGCAAAAATCACATACACCACATTGAGCTGAAATTTGAATAGTGCAATAAATGCAGCCAAAGTAATAAATGCCGCTTCATAATTAAAAGGGTGATGAAAGCCGTTTGGCCAGAGCACATGATAACTAAAGAACAAGGCAAGATTGAGAATGACACCGACCACAGCAGCAGTAATGGCGGCAAGTGGCGCAGTAAATTTCAACTCATTATGAGTGGATTCAATAATTGGCGCACCCACCAGTATAAACACAAAGGAAAACAGGAATGTAAACCAAGTGACAATAACTGCCCCAATTGTCCCAGCTAAAAATAAATGATCAGCACCCAATAATGCATGGTTATATGCGCCCAGAAAGCCAACAAAAGCCACCACCATGATTAGTGGGCCTGGGGTACTTTCACCCAGTGCCAGACCATCAATCATCTGGGTTGGACCCAGCCATGCATAATGATTGACCGCACCTTGATAGACATAGGGTAAAACCGCATACGCACCGCCAAAAGTCAGCAAGGCAGCTTTGGTAAAGAACCATGCCATTTGGGTATAGGCATGTTGCCATCCCAGTCCCAGAGTCAAAACCAGCATTGGAGCAAACCAAAGCAATGCTGCAATGCTCAGGATTTTGGCGAGTCTGGCCCAATGGAAAATTGTATGTGCAGGCGTGGGGGTATCATCATCAATCAGGGCTGCCCCATAACTTTTATGATCATTTTGATGGGAAGCCTGAGCGTTAAATAAATCTGGTTTTTGCTTACTCAGCACATAGCCAGCAATCGCAGCCGCTAAAATGATTAAGGGAAAAGGGGTGTTGAACACAAAGATGGCAATAAACGCAGCCACAGCAATCAACCAAAGATAAGCATTTTTTAGTGAGCGGCTGCCAATGCGATAAGTTGCATGGAATACAATTGCGGTTACGGCAGGTTTAATTCCGTAAAACAGGCCTGCAATAATCGGTAGATCACCAAACTGCACATAAATCCATGACAGGGCAATCAGGATAAACAGGGAGGGTAAAACAAACAGGGTCCCTGCAACGAGACCGCCTGTGGTTCGATGCATTAACCAGCCAATATAGGTGGCGAGTTGTTGTGCTTCAGGACCAGGCAACAACATGCAATAGTTGAGTGCGTGCAAAAATCTTTTTTCAGAAATCCAGCGTTTATTTTCCACAAGTTCCTGATGCATTACCGCTATTTGGCCAGCAGGTCCGCCAAAGCTGATAAACCCCAATTTAAGCCAGAAGCGAAAAGCATCCCAGAAAGAGACAGATTGAATCGGAGGTGTGGTATCTGATGGTTGCATGGAAATTTCCAAAGAATTTATTTTTATAGCGAATGATGAATAGCTGGACTGATTTAACCTCGATATTTTAAGGAGTGAATCATTCAAAATGATGAAATGGCAGAGTTGTTAAAGATATTTTCATCACTTTGAATGTTCTTGTTAAACCATAAGTTCTTTCAAAAAGGCCCACGGAAAAATGCCTTTGTCATGTCCATCATCAAAGCAGATTTGAATGCCGTAGCCTTGTGAGTAAATCGCTGAAATGGCAACATTTTCAGGATACTGAATCTCTTTCTGGCATAAACGAGTGGAACGGCAAAATCCACATGGGCAATGTTTCCTGAGTTGGGTATGGCTAAAATCCTTATGCTCACCATCTTCCCAACTTAGCAATAAACGTTGCTGCTCTACATTGACCTTGATCTCAGTCGGTTCAAGCTGCATTAAGTTTCTCCTAAATCAGAGCTAGTCCGATACGAATAGATTTACGCACTTCTGGGTCAGGGTCTTCTGCATGGGCAAGTAAAATATCCTGTGCCTGTTCGCCACCAATTTCACCCAATGCAATGGCGACTTCCTTACGCAAGTTGCTAATGTCATGCTGGAAATTTTCCTGTAATTTTGCAAGGGCAGATTTGGCTTTCAGTAAGCCCAGACTACGCGTCACTGCAATACGCACTTGCCAATAGCTGTCATCCAGTTGTTGCAACAGGATATTTTCCAGTTCGACTGCTTTCAGCTTACCAATAGTCAATGCTGCTTCGACACGCAATTGCCATTCTTCGGCTATGAGTGAACTCTGCAAAGCTGCCAGTATTTCAGGGCTGAGATTTTGGCTTGCACCTAAGCCACCTGTAGCAATGCGCCGAATTTCGGCATCATGATCATTTTTAGCAATTTCAGCCAAAGCCACCAAACCTTGTTGTTTTTGCAGCCAGCTTAAGGTACTGACCGCTTCCTTACGCACCAAAGGGTTGGCATGCTGAACATGCTGTAAAATATCATCAAATAACTGTTCAGCACGTAATTCCCTGATGGCTCGCAAGATCGAGGCAATGACAAAATCATCCTGATGTTGTAAATAAGCCGCTAAATGCTCAGCAGATTCAGGCTTTTTAATCTCACTGAGACTTTGTGCCGCAGCTAAACGCACATTTTCATGCGCATCTGTGAGTGCTTGCGCTAAAGTGTGTAACGAAGTGGCATCTTCCCAACCCTCTAAACGGGCGGCGGCAAGTTCACGGACTTTGGATGCAGGGTCTTGCAGTACTGAATAATGCAGCCAAGCCAATAATTCAGGCTGTTCTTCATCAGCAATATTCATAATCGCCACAAAGCGAATATTTTCATCGTCCTGATTGAGCTGCAATAAATAGTCCGCATAATCTTCATCAAGATCAGGCAGTGTTGGATAATTTATACTCATTTTTAATCTTCCTAAACGGCTACTTTCTGATTCAGACCCAACGGATTCAGTCGGCTCAGTTCAGCTTGTGTGGCGTGTTTTAATACTTGAATACAATGTTTTTTAATCTGGGTAAATTCAGGCGAAGTGACTAAATCAACATGACGAGGACGGGCAAAATCCAGTTTGATTTCTTCAATAATTCGTCCAGGTCGATGGCTCATGATCAAGACCCGATCTGCCAAAAATAAGGCTTCATCAATATCATGGGTGATAAATAGCACCGAAGTTTGAATGTTCTGCCAAATCTCCAGTAACAGTTCCTGCATCTTTAATCGGGTTTGAGCATCCAATGCACCAAATGGCTCATCCATCAGCAACACACGAGGTTGATTGATTAACACTCTGGCAATCTCGACTCGTTGTTGCATACCGCCTGAAAGTTCGGCAGGGTATTTATGTTCAAAACCTTTGAGCCCGACCAGTTCAATCATGTTTTTGGCTTGTTGTAAGCGTTCTGCTTTGGCAACGCCTTTCATTTTTAAACCAAAGCAGACATTTTCCAGCACGCTTTTCCAAGGGAATAGGGTGTGTTGCTGAAATACCAAACCACGATCAGGAGATGGTTCAGCAATCGGTTGTTGGTCTAGCAACATGGTGCCTGAGCTAATTGGTAAATGTCCCGCCAATGCACCGAGCAAGGTGGATTTACCGCAACCCGATGGCCCCAACAAACATACAAATTCACCTGCCTGAATATCAAAGGACACATGGTCAAGCGCCTGAAAGCGTTGTTTATCTTGTCCTAAATGCAGGTTAATATTTTTTAAATGGATATGTCCGACTGAACCATTTTCAGAGATTGTGCTCATGTTATGCTTTCCTTAACTGATACCACGGAGTGAGTTTCTTGCCGAGATAGCGCAGTAAGGCACTGCTGAGCATCCCTAAAGCCCCGATCAATAACATACCCACGATAATGTCAGCGTAGTTTTGTAGGGTAAAAGATTCCCACGTGAAATAGCCGATGCCCAATTGTCCTGAAATCATTTCCGCTGTGACCAGACAGAACCAACAAGTGCCCATACCAATCGCTAGGCCTGTGGTGATACTCGGCAATGAACCTGGAATAATCACTTCACGTAAAATGGCAAATTGACCTGCACCGAGACTTTTTGCCGATGCAATCAAACGTCGATCAACTGCTTCCACACCATGAATGGTATTGAGCAAAATCGGAAATAACGCCCCTAAAAAGGTAATAAAAATCATCGATGCTTCGGAAGAGGGAAACATTAAAATCGCCAATGGAATCCATGCCACCGCAGGAATCGGGCGTAAAATTTCCAGTGGCGGCATAAAAATCGCTGCAATGGTTTTGGAATAACCAATCAATAACCCTAAAACCACGCCAACAAACGCAGCCAAAACAAAGCCTATTAATACTCGTCCAATACTGGCTTTGACATGGGCAAGGGCAGTATCCAGTTCTGCAAAGGCGATAAATGAACGCACGACATCTAGGGGCGAGGGGACATTGGCAAAATTCACGATGCCCAGATTGATATGGTAATGGGAAAGCAATTGCCACAACACCACGCTTAAAATAATCGAAATCGCACTCAAGCCATAAGAAATCGTCTGTTGTCTGGAAAATTTAAACACAGGGCGGATTGCCTTAGACTGAATCGGTTGGGTGTCCGCTAAACTATTCATATCATTTCACCAATTTCTGTGCATTATTAAAGTCATAGACTTTACCGCCATGTGCTTTAGCCCAATTATTCGCATTGCCACGTAATAAGAAAGCACTGATCTGACCATTTTTATCGGTGGCATACCATGCTAGATTTGCCAGTACTTTAATTTTTAAATCACGGTCTTGGTTGTACACCACACGGATGGTTTTGCCCTGTTTCTGCAAATTCTTTAAATCTTTAAAGGCATTTTCAGGGGTGACATAACTACGCACTTTGGTTTCACCTTTGACCCAGATTTGCGAGACACGCTCAAAGCTCTGGATAGGTTTTTGTGTCAGGGCATCTTTCGCCACCAATGGCGATTGAGCATAATTTTTAAGTTGTTGGTTGTAATTTAAACCTGCTGCCTGAAAGGCTTTTTGGATATATTGATCATCAATAAACTGATTCACATCAATATCCACATCATCACGACCTAAATATTTCAGTGTTTCGACTGCGGTTTGGGTGGCTTTCTTATATTCAGGTTTCCAAGTCAGATCACGGGTTTGCAAGCCTAAAGGACCGTGAAATAGGTATACGACTTCGGCAGGAATCCCTGTTTTGGCGGCAATCAGTTCACTGTATTTTTCAGGCTCTTTACGAATTAGTTGATCCGCTTCAATCGTCGCTCTTAAATAGGCCTGAATAATTTCTGGATATTGCTGAGCATAAGACTTACTGGCTAAAGAACCATGAAAGGTTGGGGTTTTAGCCTGTGCACCATCATAAATTTTGCGGGCAATGCCTTGATAGGAAAATAATTCTGCAAATGGGACAAAATCAGCATGCGCATCAATTTTATTACTTTTTAGGGCAGGGCCAGCGACTTCGGGTGCTTGGGCGATAATTTTTACATCAGTTTTAGGATCCCAACCTTGAGCTGCAATGGCACGTAACAACAAGCCATGTGCAGTAGAGGCAAACGGCACAGAAATAGTTTTACCTTTGAGTTCCTGAATCGAGGTCACGTCTGAATCGACAGGTACGACAATCCCGTTACCACTGCCAGTCGTGCTGCCTGATAGAACACTCAGGAAAATACTTTCCTTGCCCGTCTTTTTAAAGGCAACATTGTTATTGACCGCAGGGAAGTCTGCCATTGCGCCAATATCCAGACGACCTGCCACCATTTCACTGGTCAAGGGTGCGCCAGAGGTAAAATTTTTCCAGACGATGTCATATTTGGCATCTTTATATTTACCTGTTTTGGGCAGATATTTAGGCAATAAATTTAATTCACGAATTAATAAGCCACCTGTGGCACAGTTAATGGTTGTATCTTGTGTCCCGATAGCAATGCGAATGTCTTCGGCCTGTGCTGTGCTGAAAATAGACAGTAACGTTGTGCTTAAAATAATACTTTTCGCTAATTTGTTCAGTTGCATTGTGTTCCCCCTCATTTAAGTAAATATGGAATGTTGACCTGAATAGCATCGGTCGGGCAGTCTTTCTCGCATGGCATGCAATACCAACATTCATCAAACTGCATATAGGCTTTTTTAGTGTCAGGATTGATCGCCAATAAATCCATTGGGCAGACATCGACACAGACAGTACAGCCTTTATCGGCAATACATTTATCTTCATCCACCAACACGGGCGCTGCAGTGCGGTGAGCAATTTCCTTAAAAATAAACGCCATAATCGTGACCTCGTTTAGGCTTCCTCAGCCAATATTTTTTTCTTAATGCGTAATAAGTTATAGGAATTAGCTTCCTGTTCATCAATTGGAATCAGGTATGGTTCGACAGGCTTTTTAAAGCTAACCATATTGCCGTGTTCATCCTTTTTCAGATGTGCATGGCAGAACCAGTCCTGATCATTCTTGGCAGGAAAATCAGCCCGATAATGATATAAACCCCAACGGCTTTCAGTACGGAACAGGGACGCCCGTGCTGCCATCTCCGCACAGTCCCGAATCACTGAAACCTCTGCGGCACGCATCAACTCATGTGGATGAGTGGCATTAATCTGGGCAATATCTGCCTTGATTTCCTCAAAACGCTTGAGGGCAATTTCAATCTTTTGGCGGGTTTTTGGTGGTTGTAAATAATCATTGACCATACGACGCAACTTATATTCCACCTGTTCCGCAGACAGCCCTTGTGGACGCTGTAATGGCGCAAAGATGCGGGCTTTTTCTGCCTCAATCTCCTCCTGATTTAGTTCTGAATCGGCAACAGTGGCGATATATTCCGCTGAATTGGTGCCTGCAAACCAGCCATAGACAAACGCACCCAACATATAATTATGTGGTACGGCTGCCATATCACCTGCGCTATATAAGCCTTTAACCGAAGTTTCAGCTTTTTCATTGACCCACACACCAGAGGCACTGTGTCCACTACAAAAACCAATTTCAGAAATCTGCATTTCCACCATGTCCTGACGGTAATTGGTACCTCGTCCCTCATGGAAGCGTCCCCGACTTGGACGCTCATTGGTATGTAAAATTTCTTCAATGGTCTGGATGGTTTCTTCAGCTAAATGGTCAATTTTCAGGAACACAGGGCCATTGCCACTTTGCAATTCCTGATAAAATTCCCACATCATTTGACCAGACCAATAATCACACTCAATAAAGCGTTCGCCCTTACTGTTGGCGGTATAGCCACCCAATGGGCCAGTCACATAAGCACAGGCAGGGCCGTTATAATCCTTAATTAAGGGATTGATCTGGAAACATTCCAGATTAGACAGTTCCGCACCAGCGTGATACGCCATTGCATAACCATCACCTGCATTGGTTGGGTTTTCATAAGTTCCCATGAGATAACCCGAAGCAGGCAAGCCCAAACGTCCAGCCGCACCACAGCATAAAATCGCTGCTTTGGTTTTAATCACATAAAAATCACCAGTACGGCAATCAAAACCCAATACGCCATTGATTGCACCATCGGCATTCTTAAGTAGTTTGGTGGTGACAATACGGTTATTGATCTTGACCTGCGCCCGTTTTAACTGACGATACAACACCTTTTTAATATCGTGACCCTCAGGCATCGGTAACACGTATGCGCCCATGTGATGCACTTTCTTAACCGCATATTCACCTGTTTCATCCTTTTCAAATTTCACGCCCCATTGATCCAGTTGCTGAATGGTCGCAAAACTCTGCTTGGCATAAGCGTAAACAGTGGCTTGATTGACAATACCATCATTGGCGATAGTGATTTCTTTGGTGTATTGCTCAGGTGTGGCATAGCCAGGAATGACGGCATTGTTTAAGCCATCCATGCCCATTGAAATTGCGCCACTGCGTTTGACGTTGGCTTTTTCAATCAATAAAACTTTTAGGGTAGGGTTGGCTGTTTTGGCTTTGATGGCTGCCATTGGGCCAGCCGTCCCCCCACCAATGACCACAAGGTCATAGTCTAAATAAATGGTATTCATGTTTTGCCTCGATAACGGGTCTTGTCAGGGCTTATTGCATAAGTCCCTTAAAATTTATTTGGATTTCTTTCGGTCTACCCTTAAACGGTATTGAAAGCTCTCTCCTGAGAAATATAGGTATTCAAAATCAATCGGGTGTCCCTCATGGTTATGGGTCAACCGTTCTACCCGCAGCAACGGTGCATTGATGTCCACTTGTAGCAACTCACTCAGAGTTTCATCGGCAAGGGTGGCATCAATGTTTAAATCGGCATGACCAAGCGGAATCGATAAATCTTCCTCAATAGCAAGGAAAACGTCACGAGTCGCAAGATTAATCTGTTGTAACGCCACGCCAATCGCTTCGGGTAAATAAGTCAATTCAAATGAAACAGGCTTCCGATCCACCAGACGAATCCGCTGAATTTCCACCACGGTACTATTGACTGAAAGCTTGAGCTTCGATGCAATTTGCGGTGTGGCTGGAATAAAGCGAAATTCTTTCACTACGTTAAACACTTCATGTCCCATATTGCGCATGGCTTCGGCAAAGCCCTGTAACTGGGAAATATTCTGGAATGTTTTTGGTGCGCTGACAAAAGTGCCTTTACCCTGAATCTTGTAAACCAGATGCTCAAGCTGGAGTTGATTCAATGCCTGACGAATGGTGATACGACTGACATTAAATAATTCGCTCAATTCCTTTTCAGAGGGCAATTTGTGTTGAACTGGATAAGTCCCATCACCGATCTGTTGTAATAAGGTTTGGTAAACCTGATCATACAAAGGGCGTTCGCTATCTACTTTATTCAGTAATGCCTGATTCATTCGTCAGCAACTTGTTATAACAACTTGAGGCTAGATTAATCGCAATTTTTAAATAAGAAAAATAAGCAATAACGCAAAAAATATCTGAATTTCTGCTTTGCAAAAAAGATGGGATAAATATGAAAAATAGAATCAAAATTTGATAAATCGCATGAGCAAGCTAAAGGTCATGCGATTTTTGAAAGTGTTTTGGAGGATTTATTGCTGTTGTTCTTTCAGGATTTGTTCAATTCCTTGTCGATAAGTCGTCACCTTAAACTGAGGAAAACGCTGTTTAAACCTATCTGAAATAAACAGATTGTCTTTTGCATAACGTGGCAGTAATTCTTGTACTTCCTTGGCTTGCGGGCTAAAAAACTTAGCTATGGTTAATGCCCATTTAGGAATCACGCTATAGGAAAGCGGCTTACCATAAATTTCCGAAGTCAGTGCAATAAACTGTTTATAGGTCAGTCGGTGATCATCGGTTGGTAAATGCCAAGTCTGACCATAAGCATCAGGAGTGTTACCAATCAATGCCATGGCTTTACTGGCATCAGGTGTCCAGATCAGGCTCCTTAATGTCTTGTCGCTTAAAAACACCTTGAGTTTTTTGCCCTGTTTAATATTGTCAAAAATCAGCGAGTTGGTAATACTTTGGGTATTGCCTGTACCATAAAACTCAGGCGCACGACAAATCACGGCTGTGATGGTTTTTGCCTGCATCTCTTTCAACAGCATGTTGGCGATTTCTGCCCGAACCCTGCCTTTTCGTCCTACAGGTGCAAATTGGGTTTGTTCAGTCAGCGGTTGATTGTTTTGTGGGTACATATAGGTATTGTCAAAGAATACCAGTTTGGCCTGATATTTTTTACAGGCATCAATGACATTACGCATCATGACTGGAAATTGCTGTTCCCACATATCCGTGTCCATTGGTAAACCTACCGCAAAGTAAACAATATCACTGCCTTCTATAGCTTTTTCTGCCTGTGCTTGATCCAGCAAGTTGGCAGGGAAAAGCTGATCAGTCTCATTGACTTTTTTAGGATTTCTACTGACCAGTCGCAGATCAGGCGTATAGTTGCGTTTTAGCTCTTTTGCCAATTCCTGGGCGATTTGTCCATTTGCACCGAGTATGGTTTGCATCTTGATCTGACCTCTGTAATGTGCGGAAATTGTCTATTTCTACCAGAATGATAAAATTAAAGTTAACTTTAAGGTCAAGCATTTTTTAAATTGATAAGCAGCTTAATCTTGTAAAAATAGGGGATGCAAGTACAGAAGTTATTTGTATAGATTGTTGTTGCGAAAACAAAAAAGCCACCAATGGCAGCTTCCTTGTAGCATTAAAACATTAAACTGTACGTTTATTTCTTGATAACTGATGCAACACCGACACCAGTAAATCAATTTCCTCAGTGGTATTATAAAATGCCAGAGAGGGGCGAACAGTTTGTTCCACACCAAAACGACGCAAGATCGGCTGGGCGCAGTGATGGCCTGATCGGACCGCAATACCATGTTGATTTAAAGCTTTACCGACTTGCTCAGTTGAATAGCCATCCAGCACAAAAGACATCACGCTGGCTTTGTTTTTGGCTGTGCCAATCGGGCGCAAGCCCTTGACACCACTCAGCGCATGTTGACCATATTCCAGCAAGTCATGTTCATAACGGGCAATATTATGAATCCCAATGTGTTCCACATATTCCAGTGCTGCTCCTAGACCCACCGCATCGGCAATATTGCCTGTGCCTGCCTCAAATTTGTTTGGTGCTGGCTGGTAAATGACTTGCTCAAAGGTGACATCCTCGATCATGTTGCCACCGCCTTCCCATACAGGCATGCTTTCGAGTAGTTCAGGTTTGGCATAAACCGCACCAATCCCTGTTGGGCCAAATACCTTGTGACCAGAAAATACGAAAAAGTCAGTATCCAGCGCCTGCACATCGGTGGGCATATGCGAAACAGACTGAGCACCATCCACCAACACCCGTACACCTTTGGCATGGGCAATCTGGATTACTTCGGGAACAGGTGTCACCGTACCTAAAGCATTGGAAACCTGGGTAATGGAAATCAGCTTGGTACGTTCATTAATCAACTTGGGCAATTCTGCCAAAATGATCTGTCCTGTATCATCCACAGGAATCACACGCAGTTTTGCCCCGACTTTTTTAGTCAACTGGAACCACGGCACAATGTTGGCGTGATGCTCCAAATTCGACACAATAATTTCATCACCTTCACCAATATTCTGCTCGCCCCAAGTTTTGGCGATCAGGTTAATGCCCTCGGTGGTGCCCCGAACAAAAATGATTTCCTTGGATGATTTCGCTCCAATAAATCGTGCCGTGACATTACGGGCATGTTCGTAGGCATCGGTGGCACGGGCTGCCAGTTCATGCGCTGCACGATGAATATTGGAGTTTTCATGCTGGTAGAAATAGGCAATCCGATCAATCACACTTTGTGGTTTCTGGGTGGTGGCAGCATTGTCAAACCAGACCAGAGGACGACCATTGACCCGCTCCTGTAAAATCGGAAAGTCCCGACGGATGGCATGCACATCCAATGGCTGTGCTGAACTGGCAACAAACTGCGGTTGTGACGGTTGGTAATTGCCATAGGCCTGATGCGTTGATGGAATATCCAGAAAGTAAAAGCCAGAAGATGCGTTATGGGCAGGCTGAGATTGGATTTTAGGTTCATCCTGCAACAAGCTTTTTAATCCGTCACCTTGAGGAAGTTGAAATGATTGTGCGGTGGCAAACTGTGCCGCATCAAATTCAGAATTTGACACGGAGGGCGCAGCAAAATCATTTAAAAAATAAAAAGGTGAAGCATCACGGGCTGAGGGATGTGTTGGTTCAACCAAAGGCACATTGGGTGCGCTATGAATTGCCTGTGGAAAATTTGGCTCAAGGGGCGGTTTAGGCAGGTTTGCACCACCGACCACAGGCGCAGATGCAATCGCCCGACGCTCAGGATAATCGGGATAATTCGGAATATGCTCAGGATATTCAGGGTTTAAACTTTTTTCATAGGCAATATTGGGCGCACGACCACTCAATGCTGCCAATGGTTCGGCAGGCTGTGGAGGATGCGGTGGCGTGCCGACATTCGGCAAGTCCAGATTCAGGCCAGATGGATGACCATTCCCAGAACTGGGCAATGCCGCAAAAAATTCAGAGGCAAGCCGTGAAAGTGTTGCTTCATCTGGGAAGTTGGACGGTGGCTGAACACCGACCACTTCAGAACCCGTTGGACTACTGTTTAGATTACTTGTAGTTAACTGGGTAGTCATGATACTTGTCCACCTCCACATCTTCGAGTACCGCAAGGGCATCATCAGTTAAAACGGCGAGTGAGCAATACAGTGAGATCAGGTAAGACGCAATGGCATTGCGGTTAATGCCCATAAAACGTACCGAAAGCCCAGGAGATTGTTCACCTGCCAGACCTGGCTGGAACAGGCCGACCACGCCCTGACGTTTTTCCCCAACACGCAGTAACAGTATCTTGGTTTTGCCATCTTCCACAGGGATTTTATTGGATGGAATCAAAGATACGCCACGCCATGTGATGAACTGTGAACCAAACAGGCTTACGGTTGGTGGCGGCACACCACGGCGGGTACATTCACGGCCAAATGCGGCAATCGCATCTGGATGGGCAAGGAAGAAGCCTGGCTCTTTCCAGACTTTACGCAACAAATCATCAAAATCATCTGGAGTTGGTGGGCCACTCAGGGTTGAAAGACGTTGCTCATCTGCCACACTGGCCAATAAACCATATTCAGGGTTATTGATCAGTTCACTTTCCTGACGTTCCTTAATGGTTTCAATGGTCAGGCGTAACTGTTCCTTAATCTGATCATGTGGACTGCTATATAAATCCGCCACACGGGTATGAATATCCAGAACGGTTGAAACGCCGTTGAGGAAATATTCACGTGGCTGAGGGTCATAATCCACAAAGGTCTGTGGCAGGGTCGCCTCGTCACGTTGCGTGCAGGCTACCTGAATGTCATCGGTATTATTGACACGGTTGACGCGATAAATACCCGCTTCTACAGGTAACCATTGTAATAAATGAGTCAGCCAGCGTGGGGTGATGGTCGAAAGTTGTGGAACAGTCTTGGTGGCATTGGCAAGCTGTCTGGCTGCATGGTCCCCAAGCGCAAGTTGGACTTTATCTGTGGTTTTTGCCATGAATAAATTTTCCTGTAAGACTTTGGCTTTGTTAATAAAGAGTGTTGATTTTTAAAATGTATTGAATCATTTGTTTAATTAGACTAGAGCTTAATAATCATTTTTAAAAATATTATTATGAGATAAATAACAATGAATTATTATCTTATTACTCATAAGAATATATTTATGAAAAATAAATATAAATACTGAATATGCATGATTTATGGGTTGAATCCATTCATTATTCAGGTGGCTTATATTGATTTTCCTGCATGATTAAACCTTGCTGTTATGCAGGGATTCGCTCGGTGACTGTAAAATCTGGCTGCCTGCCGCAACACTGTGGGTTAGCCAGACATTTCCGCCAATAATTGAACCTCTGCCAATGGTGATGCGGCCGAGAATGGTTGCTCCTGCATAAATCACCACATGATCTTCCACAATTGGGTGACGGGCATAATCTTTTTTCAATGCACCATCATCATTCAGCTCAAAACGCTTGGCACCGAGAGTAACCGCCTGATAAATGCGGACATATTCCCCAATTACAGAGGTTTCCCCAATCACCACACCTGTGCCGTGGTCGATAAAGAAGCCTTTGCCAATTTGTGCGCCAGGATGAATATCAATCCCTGTGGCAGAATGAGCCAGTTCGGAAATAATGCGGGAGAGCAGGGGAACACTATGATAAAGCTGGTGTGCAACCCGATGATAAATAATGGCAAAAATACCTGGATAGCATAGCAGCACCTCATCCACGCTATGTGCCGCTGGATCACCCTCATAGGCAGCACAGACATCAGCATCCAGCAAACGGCGAATGTCAGGCAGGGTATTGGCAAAATCCTGCACAATGGTCTGGGCCAAAGCAATTTGCTGCTCGTAGAGCAAATGGTCATTACTGGAGACAGGAACTTGCTTTACCCGACTTTTGGTCTCGTAATTCAGGGCCAGCTTAACCTGTGAGAACAGCTCATTCAGCACACGGTCAAGTGTATAGGCAATGTAATAGTCCTCCGTTTCCTGACGCAGGTCACTTGGCCCCAGTCGCATTGGAAATAAAATACCGCACAAGTCATCCAGTATGGACTTAAGCGATTCCTTTGAAGGCAGTTCACGTCCGCCAAACTCCTTGATGCGGTGTTGACGCTCACGCCATTCATGACGTGCTTGCTGTAAGCCCTCAACAACAGGCTGGATTTTCCATTTGCTCACGCTGATTCCTTGCAAAACCAAGTATTAAATTAATCCTAAAATCGCTGGGTCAAAAAGCAGCACTAATCTTGTAACCACGGTAACTGATGTGTACGCCAGCCATTGCTTTGATTACGTTGTTGTTGCTCGTTTAAATCACCTTCAAAGCCTTCCAGCACGTTATAAACTTGGGCAAAACCCGCACTAAATGCCGCCGTTGCAGCTAAAGCAGAGCGTTTACCACTACGGCAGAGCAACAGAATGGTTTTGTCTTTGCCAACTTTGCTATCCAGTTCTTTTAGAAAGCGCGGATTGCGGTTAAACGATGTGCCAGTTGCCCACGCGACATGAATACTTTCAGGCACATAGCCGACAAATTTACGTTCTTCATTGGTACGTACATCGACCAAGATGGCATGACCTTGTTGAACTAGAAACCATGCTTCAGCAGGTGGAATACTGCCTGTGAAATCGAGTTCATTTTCTTCCGCGTAGTGTTGTGCGCGCTGTAAAATATCTTGTGGGTTTGCAGATAAACCGTGAGTTGTAGTAATGGATTCTATGGCTTGGGTAGAATCAAATTGAGCATTCATTCTTATAACCTTTCATACATCAGCGGGATGATGTTTTTATCTTATGACTGTTTTTATATTCAGGAAAATAATCAAAATTTATTTATATATCTATTTTTGATAAATAATAGGGTTTTATTAAATGATTGTGAATATGGATTTTAAAAACTAAAAATCTTATTTTTAATGGATTGTATGATTAGGGATTTATTTATCACAATTAGATATTTTACATTTACATGAAACCCTCACTTATATAAGTTAACTTTAAATCGAATTCAGGGTTAGTCGATATCATGATAAATCAAAAAAACAGAAAAATTCATCACTATTTATCTTTTAAATGAATAAGTAACTCATTTTTTCTTATTTTTAATCATAAGGTGTGGCCCATACCATAAGCAGATATTGTTGAAAGATCATCTAATTATGGGCATCAAGAACTCTAAGCCGCTAATTGTTACAGCGATCGTCCTTGTGGCGATTGTTACTTTTATTGTCTATCAAAATCAAAAAGATGCTGCACCTGTTCAGCCTAAAAACAACAAGGCAGTGGTGATAGCCTATCAGACTGGTGTGGATCCAACCAAGGTTGCACAAGCCAATGGTGATTATGAACGTGATAGTAATCAAGCAATTCAATGGCGTAAGTTTGATGCAGGTTCAGATGTGGTCAATGCATTGGCTTCGGGTGATGTAGTGATCGGCAATATCGGTTCTAGCCCTCTGGCTGCTGCTGCAAGTCGTGATTTACCAATTGAGGTATTTCTGGTGACGGCTAAATTAGGCGGTTCAGAGGCATTGGTGGTGAGTAACAAATCAGGCATTAAAAACCCTCAAGATTTGATTGGAAAAACCATTGCCGTGCCATTCGTTTCAACCACGCATTACAGCTTATTGTCAGCGCTCAAGCATTGGAATATTGCGGATAACCAAGTCAAGATTATTAACTTACGTCCACCTGAAATCACAGCAGCTTGGGAACGTGGTGATATCGATGCAACTTATGTTTGGGAACCTGCATTAAGTAAAGTCAAAGCCAGTGGTCATGTATTAACAGACTCGAAACAAGTCGGCGAGTGGGGCGCACCAACCTATGATTTATGGGTGGTTCGTAAAGATTTTGCTGAAAAAAATCCAGAGTTCTTAAAAGCTTTCGTAAAAACCAGCTTGAAACAAGTTGAAGCGTATCAGCAAGATCCAAAAGCATTTGAACAAAATGCGGACAATATCCAGAAAATTGCTCAGCTGACAGGCTCTGATGTGAAAGATATTCCATTGCTTCTTTCTGGAAATATTTACCTTGATCGTCAGCAGCAGCAAGCCACTTTATCAGGTGAATTTGCCAAAAATATTTTCGATACAGCAACATTCCTCAAAAGCCAAGGCAAGGTGGATCAAGTAAAACCTGATTATCAAGCTAATGTCACCACCCAATTCTTACAGCCATAGGAGATCTAAATGAGCGTATTAGCTGCCGAGCATCTTCATTTAACTTTTCCAAAGCAGACTGTGCCAGTACTTCAAGATATTAATTTAAAAATAGAAGAAAGTACTTTAACGGTGATTTTGGGGGAGTCAGGCTGTGGTAAAACAACATTACTGAATATTTTGGCAGGTTTCCAAAAGCCAAGCTCAGGTCAGATTAAACTAGATCATGAAGTCGTCACTGCGCCAGATGCACGTCGTGCGGTGGTATTTCAGGATCATGCTTTATTGCCTTGGTTAAATGTCTCTGAAAATATCGGTTTTGCTTTACAGCTCAAAGGCTTGAAAGCCCAGGAAATTCAACAGCAAGTCGATGCAATTCTTAAAATTGTTGGCTTGAGTCATGTGGCTCAAGCCAATATCTGGGAACTGTCAGGTGGCATGAAACAACGGGTTGGGATCGCACGTGCCTTGATCAGCCATGCGGCATTCATTTTATTGGATGAGCCTTTTGCTGCGCTTGATGCATTTACCCGTGAAACCATGCAGGAGTTGGTGCTGGATTTATGGATTGAACAAAATAAATCCTTTTTCCTGATCACACATGACATTGAGGAAGCACTATTGCTGAGTAATCAATTGGTGTTGATGACGGCTCGTCCAGGCAAGATTGTCGAAACTTTAAAACTGGATTTTGCAGGACGTTATAAGCAGGGCGAATCGATCCGTGCGATTAAATCGGATCCTAAATTTATTCAATTACGCGAGCAATTGTTTGAACGCCTACGTGTGCAGAAACAGGCAGGTCATGAGGTGGCTGTATGACGAGTCAAGCAAAAAATACAGCCTATGAGCTGAGTAAGGCTGAGGAATTGCAATCGACTAACCAAGCACAGTCTGGTTCTGTTTTTAGTCCAATTGGGGCTTTTTTTTCTCGTCATCGTAGTTTAGCGCTCAGTCTTTCCAGTGTACTTAGTGTATTGGTGATCTGGTATTTGATCACGGCATTAAAAATTGTCCCGAGTTTATTTTTGCCGAGTCCCCAAGCGGTATGGCAAAAATTTCTAGAAGTCAGCCAACAAGGTTTCATGAAAGCCACCTTATGGCAGCATTTGGCCGCAAGTATCTCACGCGTCTTATTAGCTTTAGTTGCTGCGATTGCGATCGGTGTGCCTTTAGGTTTATGGATGGGTTTGAACAAATGGGTGCGTGCAGTGCTGGATCCTTTGGTTGAGTTATTACGCCCAATTCCACCTTTGGCTTATTTACCCTTATTGGTGATCTGGTTCGGGATTGGTGAAACCACCAAAGTGCTTTTGATTTTCTTTTCGATCCTTGCACCAGTCATTATCAGTAGCACTCATGGCGTAATCAGTCATCAGCTCAATCGTGAGCGTGCAGCCTTATCTTTAGGCGCAAGCCAGTCGCAGGTATTTTGGCATGTGATTCTGCCGACGGCCTTACCGCATATCTTAACGGGTATTCGTATTGGTTTAGGTGTGGGGTGGTCGACTCTAGTGGCTTCGGAATTAGTTGCAGCAGATCGTGGTATTGGTTTTATGGTGCAGTCAGCAGCTCAATTCTTGATTACCGATACTGTGGTTCTCGGCATTATTGTTATTGCGATCGTTGCAGTGAGTTTTGAGTTGTTTTTGCGTTGGTTACAGAAGCAACTCTCTCCTTGGTATGGCCAACAGTTATAAGTGTACATTGTAGAGATGAGAGAGCTAGAAGATGACGTTAAATATTGAAGTTATTAAACCAACCATTGGTGCAATTATTCACGATGTTGATTTAAATACGGTTGATGAAAATACCACACAACAAATTCAACAGGCTTTGCTGGATCATCATGTAATTTTCTTCCGCAACCAGCAACTTGCACCACAAGCACAAGCTGAGTTGGCACGTGGTTTTGGTTCTTTGCATATCCATCCGATTTTCCCAACGGTAGAAAATGTACCTGAGATCATTGTATTGGACAGCTGGAAACAGGATTTACGTGACAATGAGCTTTGGCATACGGATGTGACCTTTAGCAAGAATCCTCCACTGGGTTGTGTATTACAAGCGATTAAGATACCTCCTGTAGGCGGTGATACGCTATGGTCGAGTGGGGCGGCAGCATTTGCTGCACTGGATCAAGGCTTGCAGCAAAAGTTAAAAGGCTTAACTGCAACACATGACATTCGTCAGTCTTTCCCGATTGAACGTTTTGCGCATAATGATGTTGAGCGTCAAAAACTGGAAGAAACTTTTAAGCGTAATCCACCCGTTGTTCATCCTGTAGTAAGAACGCATCCTGTGACAGGTCAGCCGATTTTATTTGTTAGTGAAGGCTTTACCACACGCATTAACGAATTGGATGAAATGGAAAGTTCAGAACTTTTGGCATTCTTATTTGAACATTCAACCAACGAGCAGTTCCATTTGCGTTGGCAGTGGCAAGCGGGTGACGTGGCGATTTGGGATAATCGTTGTACGCAGCATAAGGCTTTGTTTGATTATGGTGATGAGCATCGGATTATGCATCGTGCCACCATTAATGGTGATGTGCCGTTTTATCAGGTGGCTAATTAGGTTTTGTGCTTGTTGGTTTTTAAATTTTTGGAAAGATTTATTCCAATTTTTGCTAATCGTTTTCGGTTTTATCTCTCTAGTGAGATACTGAAACTTACCTTAATTAAATTGGTTCTTTAGCTTGCCTATAAGTAGAAGGAGCTTGCCCAGTCCAGCGTTTAAAGGCACGTCGGAATTCGCGTAATTCACTAAACCCCAGTTGTAGGCTAATTTCACTGATTAACAGGTTTTGTCCGAGCAGTTGTTTTGCTTTACGTTCCAGTACATTTTGTCGAATGTGTTGAAAACTTAAGCCCTCCAATAACAGTTGCCGTCTTAAATGACGTTCACTGATTTGTAGATGTTCAGCTGCCTGCTCCATCTCAAAACGTTCAGGTAAATGCTGTTCAATCAAGTGATCGAGTAGATCGGCATAACCCACCTGATTGAGTTGGTCAATTTCCTTTAAGGTCTGCTCACAAATCAGTATCGCGGTGGCATAGTTGGCGGGACTATAATTTTTTAAGCTACGTGCTAACATGCTGGTTTTAAAACGCATGACATTTTTATCACTATTAAACTGGATTGGGCAGCCAAAGACACGTTGATATTCTTCGAAATACTCGCTAGGTAAATAACTCAGTTCAAGGCTGATCACATCATCATGATCACCCAGCATGGCGTTTAAACAGGTGATGATACTGCTAAACAATTCATCATGGAAAAAGGCTTGGAGGTCAAAAGTTGGGTTTGTTTCAGTCACTTCAAGTTGACAGTTATCTCCCTGAATTGAAAACTCGATATTCAGCACACTGCCTGAAATAGGATGATAGCGAAGTGCAATCTGTAAGGCATCAGCAACGGTTTTACAGGATTGCATGGCAAAACCCAGAATCCCCATTGAAATCAGTCCCTCGCTACTGCCAATTTTTAAACCTAAATCGGACTGTTGCTGAGCTGAGATGGCTTTTCTAATGACATCACACATTTGGGTAAAACGAACGACGCCATGTGTTTGCTGGATTTGCCCTATATCCAGACCTGAATCCTTAAACCATGCTGCATAGTCCCACTGTTGTTGTTCTGCATAGTGAATCAGGCTTGCCAGAATGGTCGGTGGAATAAACTGCTGTACAGTATTTGTATGGATGATTCGTTTAGGCATAAGTCCGTTTTGCCCCCCAAAATAAACTCTTTTTAACCCTTTTGGGTATCGCATAATTTTGTTTAACTTTCAACATGCTTTATAACAGACAGCTAGAAAAAGAACTTAAAAGGAAAATACCAATGTATCAGGTTGGTTGGGATAAACAGGAAATTCAAATTACACCAAAAGGTTATGCCATGTTTGGCTATGGGCAATGGTCACATCGTGCCTATGAAAAACGTACGGCGTTATATGCACGCAGCTTTAGTATTGTTGATCAGCAACAGCATCGACTCATTATCTGCTGTCTGGATTTGGGTTGTATTACCCATGCCATGCGCAGTCAATCGGTGCAGCGACTACAGCAAATATTGGGTTCCCAGTTTGATGAAAATCAATTGGTGCTGATGGCAACCCATACCCATTCAGGGCCAGGTGGCTGTGCGCATGAAGCCTTATATAACATGCCAACCCCAGGTTTTGTACCCGAACATTTAAATGCAATTGTGGATGCCATTGTACTGAGTATCCAAACTTCCATTCATACTGAACGGGACACTGAGATTTTTTTCACCACACAGCATTTCGCCGCAGATACACCTGTGGCATGGAATCGTTCGATTAAGGCTTATAACCGTAATCCAGAGGTGAAGCCATATTCAGAGCGTGAAACCCATTTGGCTTTAAACCGTGAAATGCAACTGATTGGTTTTTATCGGGAAAAAAAGTTACAGGCATTTATTTCATTGTTTGGCGTACATGCCACCTGTCTTGGTAATAAATTAAACGCTTATGACGGGGATAATAAAGGTTATGCTGCCGCATTTTCTGAACAAGCCCTGAGTCAGCAAGGCATTCAAAACCCTGTCACCATGTTTGCCCAAGCCACCGCAGGCGATGTCTCTCCGCATTTTCATGGCAAGAACCAGCTTAAGATTCGCAATAAAATTAAGGGCGAGCAGGAATACCAATACGCACAACAAAATGGACGCTATCAAAGTGAACTGGCTTTGGCTGCATTTCAACAGCCTTTGCAACAGGTTCAGGGAAAGATTGATGCGGTATTGTCCTATGTAGATTTAAGCAATATTGAGATTCCGCCTGAATTTGCACAAGGGCAGATTGGTGCAAAAACCAGTCAACCCTGTCATGGCACCGCCTTTTTTGCTGGGACACCTGTCGATGGTTTGGGCGCGCCAAAGCTATTAATTAAAGGCATGCAGTTTTTGGCAGATCAATTGCGTAAACAAAAGAGCAAAAATCCCAAGGCAGCAGATTTTGTCAACTATCAACAACTCTATGCTTCACAGGGGCCGAAACAGATTTTATTGGAAGCGGGTGCCAAAAAGATTTTGGGTCAGCCGATTGGTTTTCCGCCCAGTATTCTTGATCCTCTCATTGCAGAGATGAACCGACAGGTCAAGGCAGGCGCGATTCAGCAGAGTCCATTGGTGCCAAACGTTGTGCCCTTACAGATGATTCGATTGGGGAATTTGGCAATAGTCTGTTGTCCAGGAGAATTTACGACGATTGCAGGTCAGCGTGTTATTCATACTGTCAAACAAGTCTTGGCTAATCAGTCTGATATAGAACAAGTTTGGTTAGCCTCCTACTGCAATGATTATATGGGTTATGTCACTACCTACGAGGAATATCAGGAACAGGCCTATGAGGGCGGACATACCCTGTTTGGGCAATGGACACTGGCGGCCTGCCAGAGCAAATTCAAGCGATTGGCGGAACAATTGTTGCGGGATAAAAATCAGCGTCATTACGATCAAATGACACGCCCAAAACCGATTCCAGAACAGGAACTCGCAAAACGAAGCAATCATGGCAATTTAAAAACTGCCACAAGCCAGGGAGAGGCAGTATGAGTGATTTAACCCAAACGACATGGACGAACTGGTCAGGCTTTCAGAAATCCAATCCACAACAGATTCTACAGCCTGCCAATACTCAGGAATTGCAGAGTATCGTTCGGGATCATGCAAAAATACGGGTGGTCGGGGCAGGACATTCATTTACACCGTTGGTGTGTACCGATGCAACTTTACTATCGCTGGATCGCATGGTGGGTGTAACCAATCTGGATGTGGAACGCTGCCGATGCGATATTTATGCAGGCACCCGTTTATATGATCTGGAACAATATTTACAGCCCATCAATCAGGCTTTGATGAATCAGGGTGATATTGACCAGCAGAGTCTGGCTGGCGCCGTTTCAACGGGAACGCATGGGACAGGAGCAGATTTGCATTGTATTTCGGCTTATGTGGAGGGGTTTGAATTACTTACCGCTTCGGGTGAAATTTTAAAATGTAGTCGAACCGAAAACCCTGAAATCTTTGCCGCAGGGCGTGTTTCTCTGGGGAGTCTGGGAATATTGACCAAGATCACCATGCAAAATCGTCCACGCTATAAACTGAGGGAACACATTGAGCTTTGTCCTGTTGAGGACATGATGCAACACATCCAGCAATGGAAACATCAGCATCGGCATATTGAATGTTTTGTATTCTCTTATGAAAAACAGTTGATGCTGAAAACTCTGGATGAAACCGATGAGGAGATTTTGCCACGCAAGGAAAATTTCCCCTCAGATGATACCTTGCTGACCATGTGTTCTGAACTGACCAAAAGCTTTCCCTCACTGAATCCGTATTTACAGAAATTGTTGGGTATTTTTGTCAAACCAACCACCTATATTGATTGGTCGAGCAAGATATTTCCAACGCCACGCAATACCAGGTTTAATGAAATGGAATACCAGATTCCCGTTGATCAGGGCATTGCATGTCTGGATGAGGTGTTGCATGCCTTGAGAAAGCATAAGGTTGCCACGTTTTTCCCACTGGAGTTTCGCTTTGTCAAAGGCGATGATATTTGGCTAAGTCCTTTTTATCAGCAGGACTCAATTTCCATTTCTGTGCATCAATATCATAAACAAGACCCACGTTTAATTTTTGATGTGGTTGAGCCAATTTTACAGAAATATAAGGGACGACCACATTGGGGTAAAATGCATAGTATGACGACAAAGCAACTTCAAGCTTTATATCCAAAATGGGATGATTTTATGGCCTTGCGTCAGCAGCTTGATCCACAGGCCAAGTTTTTAAATCCATATCTGGAAAAGTTATTTTTGGAAAAAGATTAAAACAATAAGGACATCAGTATGCTGGATTATTTTTTTAAACAACTCAATCTTGATCTAAAAAAGCAGGGGATAGCGACACCACAACTCATCCTGGATGAGGCTGCCTTAAAACAAAATATCCAGCATATTCAGATAAGGCTTGCGCATGCCCAACATTTAAAACCACGTCTGGTGGTGAAATCGCTGGCTTGTCTGGACTTGCTCAAATTGTTATCAGAGCAGATCAATACCCAGCGATTTATGGTGTTCCATCAACCACATATTATTTCCATATTAGAAAACTTTGCCGAAGCGGATATTTTGCTGGGCAAGCCGATGCCAGCCCAAGTGGTACACCATTTCTATCAACAACACTCGCAATGGTCTGATGCAAAAATTCAATGGCTGGTGGATACCACACAACGCTTACAGCAATATCTGGAGATTGCCCAGAGTTATTCGATTTGCCTGCAAGTGAATATTGAAATTGATGTCGGCTTGCATCGTGGTGGGGTACAGTCCAGCCAGCAACTCGCTGAAATATTAAAGCTGATTCAGCACTATCCGCAGTATCTAAAACTATCGGGTTTAATGGGTTATGATGCGCATGTCACCAAGATTCCAGCCATCATTAAAAAACCAGAACTGGCCTATCAGCAATCTCAACACATCTATTCCGAATATCAAAAGCTGATTCAAAAACAGTTTCCTGGGTTGTGGAATGATGAACTTTGCTTTAATGGCGGGGGCAGTCCTACTTTCAGTTTTCATACCACAGAAAGTGTCTGTAATGACCTGTCTTTTGGCTCGATGCTGCTGAAACCGAGTGATTTTGACAGTGATTTTTTAAGGGCTTTGCAGCCTGCATTGTGGATTGCAGCGCCTGTATTAAAGGTTTTGCCTTATACTCAACTTCCTGCCATGTCTGTGCTGGATAAATTGCCACACACATCCAAAGCTGTATTTATTTATGGCGGCTATTGGCTGGCCGATTATGTTTATCCGACCCAATGCCATCCGCATGTTTTGTATGGGCGTAGCAGCAATCAGGAACTGGTAAATGTACCCAGGGACTGTGAAATTCAGGTCGATGATTTTGTGTTTTTAAGACCAACGCAAAGTGAGGCGATTATTTCGCAATTCTCAGTATTAAAGCTCTATAAACAACATGCTTTTGAAGTATGGGAAACGTTTCGAGAATAAAATACCTCAAGAAAAACCTTGTTGTAGAACACAAGGTTTTTCCATTGAGAACAGGATGTTATTGCTTAACGATCAGCACAGGAATATGTGATTCAGTTAAAACCGCACGGGCAACGCTACCCAATAGCAGACGTTTTACGCCTGTACGTCCATGCGAACCCATAATGATGAGATCGGCTCCCACCTCATCGGCCACAAAAATAATGCCCTCACTCGCTGGGCCATGATGAATTTTTGTTGTGGCACTGATGCCATCACGGACAAAATACTGGGCAATATCCTGAAGCTGGGTTTTGGCATGGGTTTCAGCCTGCATAAAATGATCGGTAATTGCTGGCGCAACCTGATAAAAATCCACGCCAACAAAAGGATCAACTGCAACCACACTCAGAATGGTCACTTTTGCTCCTGATAATTTTGCTAAGGAAAGGGCGTGTTCAACCGCTGCATAGGAAATAGGAGAATCATCAACAGCGACTAAAATATTTTGGTAAGACATATTTACTCCTTATTGTTTATCGTTGTAAAAAAAGATAAAAGTACGATATAGGTTGATACCATATTGAACGCGGTCTAGCAAATAAGAGCATGATCGAAAATAACTGATAACACAGAAAATAACGTGGAAAAACTGGAAAATTCCCAGCAAAATATAACGCTAGGAAAATCACAGTATTTTTGTAATTCGGCTAAATATTAACTTTAGATATGATGTTGAAATTTAATTCTATCTAAAATCATGGAAACGTTTGTGCTACTGAGTCTGGAAGCGTTTAAACAACAAAAATTTGATCAGGTCGCCGCCAGGATTATGGACGACCCTGATAGCTATCTGGCTTTTGACTCAGTTTCAGATTTCTATAAAGCCACATGGCTGGATGAGTTTCCACAGGGCACCACATGGTCAGCGACAGGACTGGATGATGGCGCTGAACACTTCTATGCCGTAATTGAATACGGTAGCCATTACCTATACATCAGCCGTACTGAGCACGTAACGGTAAAACTATGTATGCGACATCATTACAATAAAAATAACTAATCCGTGCAGTCACCCATTTTTTCAAGATGATGCTTTGTTCTACAAAAGAGAGTGCTATAATTTTGCGCAGTCCCGAAATCCTAAATACAATGAAACGGAAGTTTAAAGATGGCACATCAATTTACGGTTAATGAAACAATTCACGGTGTTTCAATTGAAGATTTTTCAAGACTGGTTGCCGACACCTCATTGCATGAAGCAGTGTGTAAGCGTATCCCAGGCGAGAATCTGGAAATTATCGAATCCAACATCAATGGCGACATTTACACCCTACGCCGTGAATATAACCTTGATGTAAATATTCCAGAAGTTGCGAAAAAATTATTAAAAAATGCATTCCGTTTAAAACGTGCTGACATTACCCATTTGAAAAACCTGACTTCAACGGTTGAGCTGGGTGCAAACTTGCCACTGGAGGCGAAAGCTGAGCGTAAGGTAACAGGTAACGGTGACAAAGTAGACATTACCCTGACTTGGACTGTAAAGGTAAAAGTACCCTTAATCGGTGGGATGCTTGAAAAGCATGCAGAGGGCGAAATTCGCAAGTTTAGCCAACTTGAGATTGAAATTGTTGAAGATGAATTAAAGAAAAACCTTTAATTTAGATGCGATAAATGAACTCTCCGTCAGGGGAGTTTTTTGTTTTTAGAAGCGTAGAAAATAGGGTAGAAGCGAAAGGATGATACCAATCACACTCAGTAAAGTGGTACTTTCTATAAAGTAAGGATAAATCATCAGAATTAGGCCGCAGGCTAGGGGGATGGTCATTTTCTGCTTTTTACCATACATAAAATAGCCTAAGCCAATCGAGCTAAAGATTACACCAAGAAAAAGCTGGGTCGCGTTCATTGTGATTTGCCATACGTTATTTTTATCGTGCATATACTATGACAAGATTCTTAAATGAAAATTATGGCAACCCGATTCAATATCCCATACGATATTATTTACGATTTGGTCAAAACAATTATAAGGTTATGTGATGAGTGTGATTTTACCTGTGGCACAGCGTGGTGAAGAAATTTTAAAGCTGAAAGCGGCATTGGTGGCAGATGCGGAATTTAATAGTGAATGGTTGATGGGGCTTGCATCTGCCATGCATTCGACCATGCTTGAGCGTAATGGTGTTGGCATTGCAGCACCGCAGGTTTATATTTCCAAGCGTGTGATTATTGTGGCATCCCGACCAAACCCACGTTATCCCGATGCACCTGAGATAGATGCAGTGGTGATGGTGAATCCTGAGATTTTAGAGTTTTCCCAAGCGACTTGTTTGGGTGAAGAGGGGTGTTTGAGTGTGCCAAATGAACGTGGGCAGGTTGAACGTGCTCAAGTGGTGAAAGTGCGTTATTACACTTTACAGGGTGAAGTGATTGAAACGAGCTATGAGGGTTTTCCTGCACGGATTGTTCAGCATGAAGTTGATCATTTGGATGGGGTGTTGTTTGTGGAGCGACTGAGTGTTTAGAAATGAAAATAATAATGAAGCCTTATAATGAAACTTAAAACTTCCATCGTGTGATTTACGAAATAATATGACGGACACGGAACAATTGCTTTGGCAAAGATTACGCCGTAAGCAAATCTTGGGATTACAGTTTTATCGGCAAAAACCACTTCTAAATTTTATTGTAGATTTCTATTGTCCAGCAATAAATTTGATTATTGAATGTGATGGTGGGCAGCATTTTACAGAAGACGGTTTGGTAGCAGATCAAAATCGAGATTATGCTCTGAGTGAATTAGGGCTTAGGGCGCTGAGATTTAGCAATCATCAGATTTTGACTGAGACTGATGCTGTGATGGAGCAGGTTTATTATATTGCTAAACATAGATTGGAATTCCCCTCTTGCGAAACGTAGTTTCTCACCTTTGGTAAAGGGGGGGGGCTTGCCACGAATTTGATGATGGTTTTTGATTCAAGGTACTCCCTCCTTTTTAAAGGAGGGTTGGGCAGGATTAATAAATATGTGGTTGAATAGAATTTAAAGTTTTTTATAAAGTTTAGAAATTTATT